>JALOTV010000046.1 GCA_025457685.1 Opitutaceae bacterium | reverse complement strand
GGCAGCGCGCGTGCGGCCATCGCCGTATCACTCCTGCGGATACACCAGCACCCGGTCGTGCACGAGCAGCACGAGGTCGGCCCGGCCGTCGCCCGTCACGTCCGCCACCAGCGTCTCGCGGGGCTCCTGGCCGGAGCCGCGGTTGCCGGCGTAGTGCGGGTCGGTCTCGAAGACCCGGAAATGCAGCAGCGGATCCCAGCCGCCGTGCGCGCCCCGGGCCAGCACCTCGAGGGTGTTGGCCTGGATGTCCACCGCCACCAGCTCGGAGCGGCCGTCGCCATCGAAATCGCCGGGCTGGAGGTAGAAGTGGCGGGTCTCGGGCAGGTCGCTCGCGTAGGCGCCCTCCTGGTGCAGGGCAAAGTCCGCCCCGCCCTCGGGCATCCACCAGAAGCGGTCGCGGCCGAACAACACCAGCTCGCGCCGGCCGCCGGGCCCGGCGAGGCGGAGGGCGCCGGTCGCCTCCAGCCGCGCCACGCCGCGCACCTCGACCGTCTCGTGCGCGGGGGCGTCGGGCCGGCGCTCCAGAAGGAGGAGCTGCTCGGCCTTGCGATCGTGCAGGATCACGCGGGGCGCGACGCCGGCGCGGTCGGACTCGAGCACGAAGCCGGTCGTCACCTCCGCCCCGGGATCGCGCGCATCGAACTGGGCCACGATGGCCAGTTCGCCGTTCGCGTCGATGCGCAGCGCGCGCAGGAAATTCTCCGCCGCGAGCAGGAGTTCCTCGCGTCCGTCGCCATCGACGTCGGCGCGGGCCAGCGGTGCGGACGCCGCCTCGGGCCGTCCGAGCAGGCCGGGGCGGTAGGCGGGGTTGTCCGCCGCATCCGCCAGCGAGCCGTCGGGCTGCTGCAAATACACCCGCACGCCGGCAGACGGGATGGCCGCCAGCACGTCGGCGCGGCCATCTTGGTTGATATCCAGAAGGGTCAGCGCGCGCGGATCGGTGCGCAGGCCCTTGAGCTCGAGCGAGCCGGTGCGCACCGGCGCGTCCGCACCCGCGCGGGTCCAGAGCGAGAGCTGGCGTTTGCCGTCCTCCTCCGCCGCGAGGGCGAGGCCCTGCACCGCCGGCGCATCGCCGGCCGCCTCGCGCAGCACGCCGGAAGCAAAGGCGATCAGCCGGCCGGGCAGCGGCAGGGCGCGCGGGGGACGGGCCACGCCGTCCTCGCCGAGCACGATCTCGGCGAGCGCGTTCTCCTTGCCGCTGAGCACGAGCAGTCGATCGGCCGGTCCACCGGGCGCGCCGGCCAGCGCGCCGAGGGCCTTGGCGTCGGTGAGCGAGGGCAGGCGTCGCGCCAGGGTGTAGCCACCGTCAGCGCCGCGCAGATAGAAAAACACCTGCGCGGTCTCGGCGTGGGCCACCGCCAGATCGGAGCCGCCGTCGCGGTCGAAATCGCCGACCGCGTAAAGGGCCGGACTGCGCGCGCCGGCCAGAGGGGAAAAGGCGCGCGGGGCCAGACCGCGCCAGCGGTCATCGGCCTCGGCCGCGACCAATCGGGTAAACTCCAGCTGCCCGCTCGCGCCGAGCGCGCTGGCGAAGAGCGGACTCGCCGCGGCGGAGCTGGAACGCGGGCCCGCACCCGCGGAGAAGGAGGCGGCCGAGGCCCCGCCGCGCTTGCGGCGCGATGCGACGGCGGGCCGCGAGGGCGGCTCCGCACCGGCTACGAGCACGAGCGGGCTGCGCGGGGTTTTGAGCGCAAAGGCGAGCTCCGGCCCGAACTTGCCCGGCGCGACCTGCCGGCGCACGCGCAGCGACTCGCGACCGCCGGGCACGAGGTAGGAAATATCCACCCGGCCGTCGCCGTCGAAATCGGTGAGGAGCAGCCCGTAGGCGTTATCGTCGCCGAGCGGGATCTTCTCGTCGAGCACCAGCCCCGCGTCCGCGCTTTGCAGGAAGACCGCGAGCTCCTTCTGCCCCAGCATCACGAGATCAGCCAGGCCGTCGGCGTTGACGTCCTGCGCGGCCAGGCCGCCGAGGAAACGCACCGGCGCGGGCGCGGTGGCGATCAGGTGCTCGTCCCAGCCGCCGTCCTCGCGCGCGAAACGAATCTGCAGCGGCGCGGGCTCGCCGGTCGCGGCCAGATCGATGCGGCCGTCGCCGTCGAAATCCGCCGCCACCAGATCGAAGAGATTCTGGCCGACGATCAGCGTCTCGCGCCGGAAACGCGCATCCTCCAGGCGCGGCTCCCAGCGGCCGGGCGCGAGGGCGGAGGGCGAGCGCGGGCGCTCCTCGCCGGCACCGTCCGCCGCCGCCGGATCGCGCTGGTAGAGGAGCTCGAGCGCGGCGCGATCGTTGTTGATCAACGCGAGGTCGGACCGGCCGTCCCCGTCGAGATCGTGCGCCACGAGCGCGCGGGTGTTCCAATCGAGCTTCACCACCTCCGGCCCGGAAAAGACCGGCGCGCGCGGCGCGGCCCACGCCGACGAGGCGAAGGGCGCCGCGCAGGCGAGCGAAACGACAAGCAGGACCGGAAGCGGGAGGGCGCGCATCAGCGGGCGGGACCTTCGGCGTGGAAGTAGATGCCCTCGGCCGTGCGCTCGCCGTAGCCCACGGTGTGTTTGAAGTAGCGCGAGAGCAGTTCGCGCGAAGGCACCGCCTCGGGATCGACGAAGCGGCCCTTCTCCTCGGGCTGCATGGCCTGGTATTTGACCAGCGAGGCCGCGATCGAGGCGAAGAGCGGCGCGAGGTCCGAATGCTGGATGCTGAAGGCACCCGCCGGCACATCGGCCAGCGCCGCGCGCACGTCGGCGCGCCGCCAGAACGAGGCATCGGGCCGGGGCTCGTGCATGAGCTGCACGACCGCCTCCACCGTCGCGGGCGAGCCCATGCCGATGAGCAGCCAGCCGTCGCTGATCGCGTAGGTGACGCCGCGCCCTTCGCCGGTCGGCGCGAAGCTGTGCAGCGCGCGACCGAGGTAGTCGCGCTTCTTGAGCGGGCTGGCGTCGCCGGGCGGCAGGAAGCGGCCCTTGATCATCTCGAGCGCGCGCTCGAAGGCCGCCGCGTCGGCCAGCGAGACCGCCACGAACTGGTCCAGCTCGTCGTGGGCCGGAGGGGAGGCGGGATCGGCGCCGGCGGGCACCGCGTAACCGCTCAGGAAGGAGGAGCCGAGGTTGCCGATGAGATCGCGTTTGAGCTCGAGGCCGAGCTGACGCTCGAAGGTCTTGAGCTGCCCCTGCACCATGCCGGCGAGGAGCGGGCTGACGCGGTCGAGGATGCGCTCGAGTTCGGCGTAGCCGTCGGCGAGGGAGAAGTTTTGCGAGCTCACGTTGAACCAAGCGGCCGGCACCCAGTCGGGCCGCGCCACCGGACCGTCGCGGTAGGCCATGAGCGCCGCCACACCGCGCAGCTCGGAGAAGCTCAGGGCGGCGTCCACGCGGTCCAGATCCCTGCGGGTGGACGCGGTGAACGACATGCCTTCGATCGCGTCGAGGCCGAGGGCGCGCATGACGTTGACCGGATCTATGCCCATCATGTTGGGCTGGGCCTGCGGATCGCGGCCCGCCTCGACCGAGGCGATGACGACCGGATAGACCGCGCGCCAGTTCAGGTAGGCGAGCGCGTCGGGGGTGCCGCCGGCGCGATCCAACACCTTCTGGTAGTCGGGAGCGGTGGCGAGCGAGGTGGCAAGGCCGCCCGCCGCCAGCGCGTCGAGCGCCGAGGTGATGGTCGCGCGGTCGGTGCCGATGAACCAGCGGCCCTCGTGCAGCGCCCACACCAGATCGGGCGCTGGCTCCACCGCCGCCGGCGCGGCGCCAGGCTCGGGCGCGGCGGTCTCGGTGTGGAGGGTCACGCCGTTGTAGTCCTCGCTGCCGTGCACCACGCCGGCGTCGGCCTCCTTGGCGCGGCTGGCCGCGAGCAACTCGCGCAGGCGGGCCTCGTTTTCCCCGACCTCGATGGCCACCAGGCCCTGCGCATCGGGCTCGTCGCCGGAGAAGGAAATCCCGCGGCTGGGCACGGTCATGAGCACGTCGCCGGTCGCGAAATCCAACAACTCCGACCAGCTATGGCCGGTCTGCTCCTGCACGCTCGCGAGCATCTTCTTCACGTCGGCGTGATCGGTGAAAGGCGCGAAGAAACGCGCGATCTGCGGATCGGCCAGGGCGCGGCCGGCGGACGATTCCGGCCAGCGTTCGCGCCAGGCCGGGAGGTCGTTCAACGCCACCACCAGGGCCACGTCGGCCGGCACCAGACGGTCGAGCGCGGGCTCGGCCGCCGAGGCGGACCAGGCCGAGGCCAGAGCGGAAAACGCGAGGACCGCGAGGCGCGAGCGGCGCGACGCGAGACGGAAGGAAGAGGCGGCGGTGGCGTGGGACGGGAGCGTGATCAAGGGCGTGCGGTGGGTTGACGGGTTCGGGGTGCGGTCGAGAAAAGAGGAGCGATCAGCGCGGCGCGGGCGTGATGACGGCGCTCGCGGCGGAGCCGGCGTCCGCGGCGGATGGCACGAGGGGCAACGCCACCGGACGCGGCGGCGGGTTGTAACGGTAGCCGGCGTTGGGGTTGCGCGGGTCGAAGGCGAACGCGTCGCGGTTGCGCAGAAAGTTTTTCAAGACCGAGGCGGGGATGGCGAAGTTGAGGCCCTCGATGCCCACCGCCATCGCCTTCATGTTGTTCACGCCGATGACCTCGCCGCGCAGATTGAAAAGCGGGCCGCCGGAGTTGCCGGGGTTTATCTGCGTGGTCGTCTGGATGTAGAGCAACCCATCGACCAGACGATTGCGCGACGAGACGATGCCCTCCGACACCGTGCGATCCAGCCCGAGGGGACTGCCGATCGCGAACACGCCCTGCCCCTCCTCCAGCCCGAGCGAATCGCCGAGCGGCACGGTCGCGAAGCGCTCGCCCTCGCGGACGTCCTCGATGCGCAGCAACGCCAGATCCACCGTGGGATCGTTCGCCACGATGCGCACGCGCTGGTGGCGCACGCGCTCCAGGCCCGCGCCCTCGCGCACGAAACGCGTCACGCTCAACTCCGTCTCGCCCGCCACCACGTGGTGGTTGGTCACCACATAGCCGTCGGGATGAACAATGAAGCCCGAGCCCAGCCCGGTGGGCGACTGCACCAGCACCACCGCCGCGCCCACCCGCTCCAGATTGGCCTGCACCGGCAGCGACACCGGATTGACGGCGGTGCGAAACAAGTCACCCGCCTCGGTCGCCTCGGCCCCGTTCGCGGCCTCCGCGCCGTCCGTGGCGCGCACGCGGTCGATGTGCTCGCGAGGCACGGAGAGCACGGTGAAACCCAGATCCACCACCACGCGATCGGCGCGCTCCGCGAGGATCTCGCCGCGCACCTGCGCGCCGTTTTTCAACTCCACCACGCCCGCCTCGCCCCGCACCGCATTTACCCCGCCGACCACGGCGGTCGCGAGCCAGAGGAGACAAAACATTCGGGGAGTCGGCATGGACGAAAAAGGTCGGCGGCAAAGATGCGCGCCGAAGGACGCCACGCAACCGGCTGCAAGCTCTGTTGTCACGCCGTCTTCGCCCCCGGTTCCCTGCGAACCGTGACTTCCTCCACCACCTCGAGCAACTCGGCGAGGCCGATGGGCTTGCGCAGGACCCGCCGCACCCGGTGTTCGCCGGGCTCCAGCCTCGCGTCGAGCATGCCGCTCAACACCACCACGGCGCGCGCCTGCCCGGAGTTTCTGGCCAACAATTCCCAGCCCGAGAGCCTGGGCAGGTTGAGGTCGGTGATGAGCAGGTCGAAGGGACGGCTCGCGGCCTCCTCCAGGGCTCGCCACCCCGCCTCGCCGTCCGCCGCCGCGACCACGCGGTGACCGGCCCGGCGGAGCGCGTCGCCGATCGTCTCGCGGATGAGCGCATTGTCGTCCACCAGCAGGATACGGCGCGGCGCCAGCGCGCGGCCGTCGAGCTTCGCCGCGCCCCGTTCGTCGGGCGCCAGGGAGGGCACATCCTCGCGCCGGCCGACCGGCAGATAAACCGTGAACGTGGACCCCGCGCCGGGCGTGCTGCGCAGCTCCAGATAGCCGCCCATGCCCTCCACCACGCTCAGCACCACCGCCAGCCCCAGACCAGTGCCCTGCCCCGCCGGCTTGGTGGTGAAAAACGGTTCGAAGACGCGGCGCCGCACCTCGGCGCTCATACCCTCGCCGTTGTCCTCCACCGTGAGGTGCAGGCACTCGCCCGCGGCCCGCAGCCCGTCGGGTGCGTCCACCGGCGGCACCGCGCGCCCCGTCGTCACCGCCAGTCGAGGCGTCCAGCCCGGCCCGCCCCCGCCCGCCGCCAGCCGCGCCAGCAGGGCGTCGCGGGCGTTGAGCGCCAGATTCATCACCACCTGCACGATGGCTCCGCGCGAAAGAAAGGCGGGGGGCAGCCCGGTGGCGAAGCCAAGCTCGAGCTCGATGCGCCGATCCAGCGTGAGCCGGAAAAGATCCACCGCCGAGGCCGCCATCTGGCTGAGGTCGCCCAGCACGAGCGCGTCAGACTGCCGCCGTCCCACCGCGAGGATGCGTTGGTTGAGCTCGGCCGCCTGCATGATGGAATCCTCCACCGGCCGCAGCAGCTCCAGCAGGCGCGCGTCGTTCGCGTAGAAGGACTGGATGCGCCCCGTCTGCACCAGCATCGGCGTGAGCAGGTTGTTGAACTCGTGGGCCACGCCGCTCGCCAGCTGCCCCATCGACTCGAGTTTTTGCGTCTGCCGCAGGTGCTGCTCCAGTCGCACGCGCTCCGTGATGTCCTGCGCGTGCGAAGCCACGCCCAGCCAGGCGCCGTTCGCATCGACCAGCGGCGTGTTCTGCCACTCGCAATGAATGATGCGCCCGTCCTTGGTCAGGTTGTCATTGGTCTGCTGGATGGGTTGCCCGCCGGTTTGCAGCCGCCGCCCGAGGCACTCGATCTCGGACCGCAGCGCCTCCGGCACGATCAGCTCCCAAAATTTCTTCCCGCGCACCTCGTCCGCGGTGTAGCCGAAGATGCGCGTCGCCGCCGGATTCCACCGCGAGACCGTGAAGTCCGGCCCCCACTCCACGTAGGCAAGCGGCATCTGCTGCACGTAGAGATCGAGACGCGCGTCCGACTCGCGCCGCGCCCGCAATTCCTGCCGGTAGACCGCCAGCGAGGCGCCACTGCCCAGGAGGATCAGCCAGACCGCGCCCAGATAGCCCAGCGCCGCCCTACGTTGCCCCGCGCTCTCCGCCAGCCACAGGTCCGCCCGGTAATCCATCCCCAACACCGCCTCCACCCGCCCCGAGGCGTCATACATCGGCACGTGCACGCTCACCCACGTGCCCCACCGGTCGGTGACCGGCCGGGTCATGAAATTTTTCTCCCCCTTGAAGGCCCGCCGCAGCTCCGGCCCCGCCTGCGGATAAACCTCGCCCGGCCGGGTGCGCGCCTCGCGCTCGCCGGTAAACACCCCGTCGCCGTCGTAGTCCGTCTCCGCGTCCACCATCAAGACCACCGCCCCGTCCGCCCGCATGCGGTAGGTGTAGATGTCGCTCACCAGCGGGTTGAGCCGGCTCCAGCGCTTGAGCGTCTCCACCATCGCCACGTAACGCGGATCCGTCTGCGCGGTCTCGATCTCCAGGAACGCGTGCCCCATCCGCGACAACTCGTCCGCGTAGGTCGGCGCCACGCCCTCGAACAAGGTGATCAACCGTTGCTGCGGCGTGCGCCCCGCCGACTCCACATAGATAAACCCCGCCAGCGCCACCGCCCCGAGAAACAACCAATACACCCGCGGCAAACGCACCTGCGGACGATGCCGCTTCAACCACGCCGCGACCGCGAACGAGACCCCCGCCGCCAGCGCGACAAAAGCAAGGTATTCGCCCACCGGGCCGATTTTTTCCCACATATTAATCCCGACCATGCCCGTGCACTCGCGCCCCGCGCAAGCCGCGAGGCGGCGCTATCGTTGCAGCTGGGTGATTTCCGACACCTTGCCGTCCACGAAGGTCACCTTGAACACTTCCCGCGCCCGCGCGTTGGCCGAGTAGAGCGCGTCTCCATAAATCGGATACCCGCCCAGGCTGCGGTGGTAGTAGCCGCGATAGAGCGGCGCGCCCAGATTCGTGTCGTAGGTAGAGTAGGTCCACAGCTCGCTGCGCCCCGCCGCGTCCGTGCGCGTCCAGCGCTGGTCCGGATCGCCCACCGCCAGCCGCACCATGTCCTGGGTAAAGCCGATGGCCACCTTGCCCTCCCGGATCAGCGCCTGCTCGGCCGGCGCCAACTGGTCGAAAACCTCCTGGTTGCGCTTGATCCGCGCCGACGGCGTGGCGCAGGCCGCGAGCAGCCACACCACGGCCGCCGCGACCAGCCAGACAAACGGCTTCTTCGCGGGGTGCTGCACGGATGTCGCGGCGCGGGAGTGTAGGCTCATGCCCTTTACCTTGGGCCGCTCAACGCGGGCTCGCAAGCCGTCGCGCGTTTCGCCTCGCTGCCCGCCGTCCCATGGCCACGCCTCCCTCCACCCGACTTTTCCAGCCCACGCGGTGACCATCGACCACGACAAACGCCACGCCTCCTTCGCCGTCGGCGAACTGGCCACCTTCACCCCCGGCCCGCGCCCGCCCGGCGACACCGGCGCGTCCGCCCGCTGGCGCATGGAGCTGGGCTCGCACTGGCACCGCGAACTGCGCGCCGCCACCCCGGCCGACGCCCCCGGCCACCGCTTCGAGGTGCCCGTCCGCGGCGCCCTCGCCCACCGTGGCTGGACCTTCGCGCTCGAGGGCCGCATCGACCAGCTCATCGACACCGCCGAAGGCCCCGTCGTGCGCGAGATCAAGACCACCCTCGCCACCCTGCCGCGCGATCCCGCCGAACTCCGCTCCACCCACCCCGGCCATTTCATCCAGCTCGGGCTCTACCTGCTTCTGCTCGAACTCGCCGGCCCGCCCTCCGCCGCCTCTGCCCGCGCCCGAGGTGAACTCGTCCTCGTCGAGGCGGGCACCGGCCTGCTCCAGGTCCTGCCCCGGCTCGAATCCGACCACGCCGCCACCCTCGCCCACCTCGACCTCGTGGCCGAGTTTTTGGAGGAACGCCGCTCCGCCCTCGCCCGGCTGCGCGCCCTCGTCTGGCAGCCCGCCTTTGCCGCGCCCCGCCCAGGCCAGGAGACCATCCTCGCCGACCTCGACCGCGCCCTCGCGCCCTCCCCCGACGGCACCGCGCCCGCCCCGCTCGTCCTCGCCGCCCCCACCGGCTACGGCAAGACCGGCGTGCTCCTCGAGACCGCCTTTGCCGCCCTGCGCTCCGGCCGCGCCGATCGCGTGGTCTACCTCACCGGCAAATCCACCGGCCAACTCCACGTCATCGCCACCCTCCAGAAAATGCTCGCCGCCGGAGACGACGCCGCCGCCGGCCCCGCCCTCTCCGCGTGGAACCTCCGCCCGAAGCGCGAGCACTGCGTGAACGACGTCTTCCACTGCACCCGCGAGCGCTGCCGCCTCCTGCACGATCTGCCCCGCCGCCACCGCCAGGCCGGCCTCGCCCGCTTCCACCTTTTCCCCGCCGAGGCCCGCGACCTGCCCGCCCTGCGCGCCGCCGGCCTCGCCGCCCAAGTCTGCCCCTACGAGATCGCCCGCGCCGCCCTCCCCTCCTGCTCCGCCTGGATCGGCGACTTCAACTACCTCTTCGCCCCCGCCAACCGCGGCGTCTTCGTCGATCAACCCACCTGGGATCCCGCCCGCACCCTGCTCGTGATCGACGAGGCCCACCACCTGCCCGCCCGCGTCGCCGACGCCCACTCCCACGCGCTCGCCGCCGACGAGCTCCACGCCCTGCTCTGCGAGCTCCCCGACGGCACCGCCCGGCCCGCCCGCCGCGCCCTCGAGCAGCTCTGGTCCCTCGTCGCCGCCCTGCCCGCCGCCGACGCCCTCGATCTCGACGCCGAGGACGACCTCGCCACCACCCTGCGCGCCGCCGTGGCCGCCTTGGACAAAAATCCGCCCGACTCCGCCGCGCTCGGCCCGCCGGCCGCCGACCTGCTTCTCCGCCTGCCCGCCCTCCTCGCCTGGCTGGAGGACGCCACCCTCGAAAAACTCCTCTGGTCGCCGCGCCCCGCCACCCTCGCCTTCACCTGCCTGGACGCCGCCCCCGTCATTGGAAAACAACTACGCGACTTCGCCGCCGTCATACTCGCCACCGCCACCCCGCCGCCCGCCGACGTCTTCGCCGCCGCCCTCGGCCTCGAGCCGCCCGCGGCCTCCGATACCCTGGCCGTTAGCCATGCGTCGTTGGGCGTGCTTCAACCCTCTGCCCCGTGGCGCGACCACGCCTACGACGTCGCCCTCGACCTCCGGGCCGACACCACCTTCCGCCGCCGCGACGCCCACCTGCCGCTCACCGCCGCGACCGTCGCCGCCCTGCGCGCCGCCAGCCCCGACGCCCCTGTCGCGGTGTTTTTCCCCAGCTACGCCTACGCGGAGAAAATCATCGCCCGGCTCGACGCCGACCACCCCGCACTGCGCTGCGCCCTCCAGCCCCGCGCCGCCGACCTCGCCGCGCAAAACGCCTGGATCGACGAGCAGCTCGCCCTCGCCGACGTGCTCGCCTTCGTGCTCGGCGGCAGCTTCGCCGAGGGCATCGACCACCTCGGCGGACGCGTCTCGCACGCGATGGTCGTCGGCCCCGCCCTGCCCGAGGTCAACGCCCTCCAGCGCGCCCGCCAGGCCGCCCTCGCCCGCACCGTCGGCGAGACCGAGGCCTTTCGCCGCACCTACCTCGTGCCCGGCCTGCAAAAGGTGAACCAAGCCCTCGGCCGCCTCGTGCGCGCCCCCGGCCAGCGCGCGCGAATCATCCTCCACTGCCGCCGCTTCGCCGATCCCGCCTACGCCTCGCTGCTCGCGCCCGAATACCAGCTCGGCCGCCACGTGCTCGACGACGCCGACCTCGCCGCCTGGCTCGCCGAGGCGAAGTGAATCTTTCGCGTTTCCCTGCGTCGTCCGTCCGTCTTTGTTCTCCGCACCATGTCCCAATCCGCCCCCCGCGCCGACGGCCGACTGCCCGACCAACTTCGCCCCGTCACCTTCGAGGCCGGCATCGCGCCCCACGCGACCGGCTCCGTGCTCGTGAGCTTCGGCTCCACCCGCGTCATCTGCGCCGCCACCATCGAGCCCAACGTGCCCGCCTGGATGAAACAACAACGCGTCCCCGGCGGCTGGCTGACCGCCGAGTATTCACTTCTCCCCTACAGCACCCACGAGCGCAAGGCCCGCGATATCTCCCGCGGCAAGCTCGACGGCCGCACGGTCGAGATCCAGCGCCTCATCGGCCGCTCCATCCGCGCCGTCATCGACCTCCAGAAACTCGGCCAGAACACTCTCTGGCTCGATTGCGACGTGCTCCAGGCCGACGGCGGCACCCGCACCGCCTCCATCACCGGCGCCTACCTCGCCGCCCGCCTCGCGGTGCAGACCCTGCTCGACACCGGCCGGATCAAGGAGAACCCCCTCACCGACTCCGTCGCCGCCATCAGCGTGGGCCTGCTCAAGGGCCGCCCCCTGCTCGACCTGCCCTACGCCGAGGACAAGGACGCCGAGGTGGACGCCAACATCGTCATGACCGGCCGCGGCCGCTTCGTGGAGATCCAGAGCTCCGGCGAGGAGGCCACCTTCACCGGCGACGAGTTCACTCAGCTCCTCGCCCTCGCCCAAAAAGGCATCCGCGAACTCGCCGCCGCCCAAACCGCCTTCCTCAGCCGCGAACTCCTCAAACTCGGTTGAGCGCAAACAGCCCGACCAAGGTCGGGCCTTACGCGCAAACCCTCGCCGCCCACCGCCGCCCGATTTCTTGCCGCCACCCCGACATTGTAACCAATTTGGTTACAATGTCCGAGTGACCGAAACGCCATTCCCGCCAATCACATCAACACATCCATAATCGTTGATATGTTCCTTGCCTTTGTGGGATACGCGCGTGTCTGCTAGCGCCTTTCCATCGTCGGATTTCGTCACCCATGCCCGCCACCGCCGCCTCAGCTCCCCGCGCCGATCGTCCCATCTCAGCCCTCTTTGCTGAACAGCGTCCGCTGCGCTCGCTTGAGTTTTTCCCGCCCAAGGACGACGCCGGCGTCGCCGCCCTGCGCGCCGCGGCCACCGCGCTGCAACGCATCCCGTGGGACTTCGTTTCCGTGACCTACGGTGCCGGCGGCACCACCCGCGACCGCACCGCGCAGGTCAGCGCTCTGCTCAAGGACGAGCTCGGCTTTACCGTCATGCCCCACCTCACCTGCGTCGGCCACAGCCGCGCCGAGCTGGGCGAAATCGCCGACCGCCTGCATGCCGACGGCTACCGCAACATCATGACCCTGCGCGGCGACGCGCCCAAGGGCGTGGCCACCTTCACCCCCGCGCCCGACGGCCTGCGCTACGCCAACGAGCTCGTCGCCCTCCTCAAGGCCCGCCACCCCGACTTCTGCCTCGGTGTGGGCGGCTACCCCGAGAAGCACCCCGAGGCCGTCTCGCTCGACGCCGATCTCGACGCCCTCAAACGCAAGGTGGACGCCGGCGCCGCCTTCGTGACCACCCAGCTCTTTTTCGACAACGCCATCTACCACCGCTTCGTGGAAAAATGCCACGCGCGCGGTATCACCGTGCCCATCGTGCCAGGCATCATGCCCGTGCTCTCGGTGAAACAGATCCAGCGCATCGCCACCCTCTCGGGCTCCGTGCTGCCCGCCGCCCTCACCCGCCGACTCGAAGTCGCCAGCGAGGACAGCGATGTGGTCGAGTTTGTCGGTGTCGATTGGGCCCTCGACCAGATCCGCGACCTGCTCTCCCACGGCGCCCCGGGCTACCACCTCTACATCCTGAACCGCGCCCGCAGCGCGCTCGCCCTCGCCGCCGGCCTCGCCGCCTGAGCCGGCCCAGCCTGCCCCGCCCGGCTTCTTGGGTGGTTGTTTGCTTGCGCCTCGCACCACGCGCGGCTCGCGGCTTGATCGTGCCCCGATCTCCCGTCCACCCTGCCGCACCGTGCCCGCCTCCGCCCCCCTCTCCATCCCGTCCTCCGCCATCTCCCAGGCCCTGGAAAAACTCGCGTCCGAGATCGCCGCCCGCCACCCGGCCGATCCCGCGCGACGCCTCATCCTCATCGGCATCGCCAACGGCGGCGTCCACGTCGTCACCCGCCTGCAGCTGCTCCTGCGCAAACACTACCCGGAAAACGCCCGCCCGCGCACCGGCATCCTCGACATCTCGTTTCACCGCGACGACATCGGCCTCAACCCCATCCCCAAGGAGTTCACGCCCACCCTCATCCCCATGGATGTGAACGACGCCACCGTCATCCTGGTGGACGACGTGCTCCAGTCCGGGCGCACGGTGAAGGCCGCCCTCGACGAACTCTTCGACCACGGCCGCCCCGCCAAGGTGGAGCTCGCCGTCCTCGTCGATCGCGGCGGCCGCACCCTGCCCGTCGCCGCCGACTACACCGGCCTCGGCATCCCCGCCCGCCCCGGCCAGAAGGTCAGCGTCACCCTCCACGCCACCGACCCGCGCCACGACTCCATCACCTGCGCGGCACCCGCCGCGAAATCCTAACCCCTCCCTTTTCTCCCGATGTCCTGGAACCGCCGCCACCTGCTCACCCTCGAGGAACTCTCGCTCGCCGAGATCGAACAGATCCACCACGTCGCCACCGCCTTTAAAAAGGTGCTCGGCCGCTCGGTGAAAAAGATCCCCGCCCTGCGCGGAAAGACCATCGTCAACCTCTTCCTCGAACCCAGCACGCGCACGCGCATGGCCTTCGACATGGCGGCCAAGCGCCTGAGCGCCGACGTCATCTCCTTCGACGCCGCGAGCTCCTCCACCACCAAGGGCGAAACCCTGCGCGACACCGCCGAAAACATCGCCGCCCTCGGCGCCGACATGATCGTCATCCGGCACTCCGCCGCCGGCTCCCCGCTCTACCTTTCCCAGATCCTCGGCATCCCGGTGATCAACGCCGGCGACGGCTCCCACGAGCACCCCACCCAGGGCCTGCTCGACACCTTCACCATGCGCGAGCGCCTCGGCGACCTGAAGGGCCGCAAGGTCGTCATCCTCGGCGACATCCTCTTCAGCCGCGTCGCCCGCTCCAACATCCACGCCCTGGTGAAATTCGGGGCCAACGTCACCCTCTGCGGCCCGTCCACCCTGGTGCCGCG
>JALOTV010000045.1 GCA_025457685.1 Opitutaceae bacterium | reverse complement strand
GCGCTTGTCTGGCTCGGCTCCTGGGTCTCCCTGCCGCGCGACATAGGCAAAGCCAAAACCAAGGCCGGCTGGCGCGATCTGCTTTCGAAAAGCCGCGAGATCAACGTGCTCTGCCTCGCGCGGTTTTTCCTCTTCGGCGCACGCGACATCTGGTTCGTCGTCGGCGTGCCGGTGTTTTTGCGCGGCGTGCTCGGTTGGAGCTTCTCCGAGGTAGGCGCCTTCATGGCCTTCTGGGTCATCGGCTACGGCATCATCCAGGGCGGCGCTCCGCTTCTCCTTCGCGGTCGCGCCCCGGCCGGAGGCATCGCCGCGCTGATCGCCTTCGCCCTCGCCGCCGTCTCCGCCGCCATCCCGCTCGCGCTGGGCGCAGGCCTCCCCGCCGGCCCGGTCATCGTGGGCGGGCTCGCCGCCCTCGGCGCGGTCTTCGCCCTCAACTCCGCCGTCCACTCGTATCTGATTCTGGACTACACCGACGGTGACAAAGTCGCCCTCGACGTGGGGTTTTACTACATGGCCAACGCCGGCGGACGTCTCGTCGGCTGCCTGCTCTCCGGCGTCCTCTACCAATTCGCAGGCCTGCCCGGCTGCCTCTGGGGCGCCTTCGCCTTCGCAAGCGCCGCCGCCCTGGTCTCGCTCCGCCTCCCGCGCCAAGCCCTCCACGCCGACAAACTCGCCTCAGCCTCGATCAAGGCCGACGGCGAATAAAATCAGCACCATCTCACCCCGTCCGCTCCGGAAACCAGTGTCGGGTGCGGTTCGCGAAACGCACCAAGGCCAGCATCACCGGCACCTCGACCAACACCCCGACCACCGTCGCCAGCACGACCGGCGAGGAGGCGCCGAAAAGGGTCAGCGCCACCGCGACCGAGAGTTCGAAGAAATTGGACGCTCCGATCATGCCCGCCGGGGCCGCGACCTCATGGCACAATCGCAGTTTTTTTGCCGCGAAGTAGGAAACGAAAAAAATCAGCACGGTCTGGAGCACCAACGGCACCGCGATCAGCAGGATGTGCAGCGGATTACTCAGAATGACTCCGCCCTGAAAGGAGAACAGCAGCACCAGCGTCAGCAGCAGGCCAATAATCGTCACGTTGTTGAATTTCGGCAAAAACGCCTCGCGAAAATACGCCTCGCCTCGCCTCCCGGTAACCGCCCGTCGCGTCAGCACGCCGCTCACCAGCGGAATGACCACGAAAAGCACGACCGAAACCAACAGCGTGCCCCACGGGATCGACACCCCTCCTATGCCAAGCAGCCCAACCACGATGGGCACGAAAGCCACGAGGATCAGCAGATCATTGGTCGCCACCTGCACCACCGTGTAGGCGGGATTTCCACGCGTGAGGTGACTCCACACAAAAACCATCGCCGTGCATGGCGCGGCGCCGAGCAGCACAGCCCCGGCCAGATAGTCGCGGGCCAACTCCACGGGAATATACGCTCGGAAAACCACGAAGAAAAACAAGGCCGCCAGACCGAACATGGTGAAGGGCTTCACCAGCCAGTTGATCACCCAGGTGAGATACAGTCCGCGCGGTTCGCGCCGCACGTTCTTCACGCTGGCGAAGTCCACCTTCATCATCATCGGGTAGATCATCAGCCAGATCAGCGCCGCGATCGGCAGGGACACATTCGCGTATTCGAAGCGTCGCAAAAACTCCGGCACCTGAGGCAGGAAGCGCCCGATCACCACGCCACCGGCCATGCAAAGCGCGACCCAGAGAGTGAGGTTTTTTTCAAAAAATCCTATCCCTAGGCCGGAGGTTTCAACGGTGGGTTTCATGGTCATCAAGCGATCGACTGATAGTGGTCTTAACCGCCGGATCGCAGTCTCGCAACCCGTCGCCAAAGCGCGGAACGGTTATTCGACCGAAGCTCCAAACCCGAAACAAAGTCGAATAACTTTCCCGAGAATACCCGTGTCGCGACACGCTCAATCAACCTCACGACGCCATGCGAGTCGCATGCCTGCCACAAAGAGCGCGACGAACTTAACCTTGCCATGCCCGGCATCGCACGAAGGGTTGGCCGACAGATGACACTTACGCCGCCTTGAAGGGCTTTTTGATCGAGGTCCGACGTCCGCCTGATCGCGGGCGGGACGTTCGTTACCCATGCCCGTGGCATCCGGCAGACCGAGAGTCACGACCTCCGACGTCCCCGAGTCCCACGGGCGGCGTTTTCCTCTCTCCAACACACCCCACCTTTCATGACACCCGCCACTTATAAACAACAATGGTTTGGCAACCCCGTCCGCGATCTCATCGCCGGCACGGTCGTCGCGCTCGCCCTGATACCGGAGGCGATAGCTTTCTCGATCATCGCCGGGGTGGATCCCAAAGTCGGCCTCTACGCGTCGTTCTGCATCGCCGTCGTGATCGCCTTCGTCGGCGGTCGCCCGGGCATGATCTCCGCCGCCACCGGCGCGATGGCCTTGCTCATGGTCACCTTGGTGAAGGAGCACGGTATCGAATATCTTTTCGCCGCCACTTTGCTCACCGGCGTAATCCAGATCGTGGCGGGGTTTCTCAAGCTGGGCGACCTGATGCGCTTCGTCGCTCGATCGGTCGTCATCGGTTTTGTCAACGCACTCGCCATCTTGATCTTTCTCGCGCAACTGCCCGAGTTTCACGGCCAGGGCTGGCTAATGTATGCATGCGTCGCCGCCGGCCTCGGTATCATTTACGGACTACCACTGCTGACCAAAACCGTGCCTTCGCCGCTGGTCTGCATCGTTTTGCTGACCGGTGCCTCCATGTGGTTTGGGTGGGGCGACAACAACCTGCTTCGCACGGTGGGCGACATGGGCGAATTGCCCTCCGCGTTCCCTGCTTTCTCGCTCCCCATGGTGCCGGTGACCCTCGAGACACTCTGGATCATCCTGCCCTACTCCCTTCCGCTTGCCGTGGTGGGCCTGCTCGAATCGCTCATGACCGCGACCATCGTGGACGACTACACCGACACGTCCTCGGACAAGAACCGCGAATGCAAAGGCCAAGGCATGGCCAACCTCGCCGCCGGTCTCTTCGGCGGCATGGCCGGCTGCGCCATGATCGGCCAGACCGTAATCAACGTGAAATCCGGCGGCCGCGGCCGGCTGTCGACGTTCTGGGCCGGACTTTTCCTGCTCATCCTGGTCGTGCTGCTCGGCCGATGGGTGTCGCAGATTCCCATGGCCGCGCTGGTGGCCGTGATGATCATGGTGTCGATCGGCACCTTCTCGTGGGCCTCGATAAAAAATATCCGCGTTTACCCGTGGACGGCCACCTTGGTCACTTTCTCCACCGTGGCCGTGGTCGTGGGCACGCACAATCTGGCCCTCGGCGTGGGCGTGGGCGTGTTGCTCAGCGCGCTATGCTTCGCCGCTCGCATAGCCCGCCTGTTGCACGTGACATCGCACCTCGGCGCAGACAGTTCGGAAAGGGTTTACCACATACGCGGCCAACTCTTCTTCGCCTCCACCACCGCCTTCGCCGCCGCCTTCGATTTCCGGGAAAACCTGCGGAAAGTCGTCATCGATGTCACCCACTCGCACTTTTGGGATACCACCTCGATCAACGCCCTCGACAAGGTCGTCATCAAATTCCGTCAACAGGGCGTCGCGGTTGAAATCGTGGGACTGAATCCACAAAGCCAGGCAATCGTCCGGCGTCTGGCCATATACGACAAACCCGACCAAGCCGGCACTCTCGGCTCACATTAACGACCCGGACCGGGGAATCCGGCGGTGCGGTGTCAAAGCACCGCCTGTTTATCCACGCGACTGGCGACGATAGCTGCGCGCATCCAGCCCGCCCGTGCAGCGCTTGAAAATCTGCGCGAAATACTGGCTCGTGCCAAAACCACACTCGATCGCGATGTGCGTGATCGAACGGTCCGTCTCCCTTAACAGCCGGCACGCCTCGCGCACCCGCACCCGATGCAAAAACCGCGTCGGCGAATCCCCCGTCTGATCGCGAAACACCGTCGCGAACCGCGTCCGCCCCAGCCGGCAATACGCCGCCATCTCGCCCAGCGTCCACACCCGCGCAGGATCCGCCGCGATCTCCGCCACCAGCTTCCGCACCCGCTCCTGCGCGCCGCTCCGCACCGCCGGGGCCTCCGTCCCTCGATGCGCCCGCACGCAACGCGCCAGCTCGATCACCGCCGCCCGGGCCAGCGCCGCCACCCTCGCCTCGTGCCACGGCCCCGGCGCGCGTTCCTCCTCCACAAGCGCCGCCAGCCAACCCTCCATCGCCGCCCCGCCGCCCAGCGAATGCCGCCGCGACTCGCGCAAAAGCCCCTCGATCTCCGCCGCCTCGGCCAATGAGAATCCCAGCGCCGGATGCAGAGGCCCCCGCCGCCCCGGCGCCAAAATCACGTAGATCCACTCGTGCCCCGGCTCAAACTCCTCCGCGCTGCCATGCTCCTGCTCCGGCAACGTGAAATACACCGCGCCCGGCGGCACCGGCTCGGCCACGCCCTCGGTCTGCCACAACAGGTGCCCCCTCCGCACAAACACGATCTCCAGCCCCGCGTTCCGGTGCGCAGCCAGCCTCGCCAGACTGCCCACCCCGGACTGGAGAACCAACTTGCTCATGGCTCACAGCCCAGCCCGCCCCGCTCCTGGCGCAAGCCTGATGTGCGTGATTTACCACCGGCTTGGCACGGACGCCACCCCGTCCGCCTTGCGTTATCCTGCCTCATCTTCAGCCCCGCCGCTTAACCCTCGCCCCCCCTCCTTCCGCCATGATCATCGGATGCTTCGCCCTCGTTCAGCCTTTCAGCGGCATGGACCGCCAGTTCCAGCTCATCCGCGAGCTGGGCTTTGATTACGCCGACCTCACCGACAACCACGACGGCGCCACCCTCGGCACCGAATACGGTTTCGCCGCCTCTGTCAGCCTCGACAGCCACCCCGCGCGCATCCGCGAGATGCTGGCCCGCCACCGCCTCACCGTCACCAGCGTCTGCGCCCACGCCAACCTCCTCGACCCCGCCAGCCCCGACCGCTACGGCACCGCCGAGATCATCAAGGCCGTCAAACTCGCCCACTTCCTCGGCATCAAACAGGTCATCACCACCGAGGGCGACCCAAAGACCGCCTTCGGCCACGCCCTTACCGACGCCGAGCGCGTCTTCTCCGTCCGCGAAAAACTCCACGCCCCCATCGAGTGGGCCGAGTCCCTGGGCATCGAGCTCCTGCTCGAGCCCCACGGCATCCTCACCGACACCGTGGACGGCATGGCCCGCCTGCTCGACGCCCTCGGCCACGAGAAAACCGTCGGCATCAACCTCGACACCGGCAACTCCTGGCTCGGCGGCGGCGACCCGCACGAATTTGTCCGTGTATTCGGCAAACGAATACGCCACGTCCACTGGAAGGACATGGACGCCCGCTGGGAATCCAAACGCGGCACCCTCTACGGTTGCGGCATGGGCGACATCCCGCTCGGCGACGGCGTCATCGGCATCGAGCGCCTTGTCGCCGCCCTGCTCGAAAGCGGCTTCGACGGCCCCACCACCCTCGAGGTCGCCGGCCTCGAGAACATGAAAAAATCCGCCGAACGCCTCCTCGCCTGGAGCCGCCGCTAAGCTTCGCCCCGCCCCTTTTCCTCCACCCGTTTCCCTCTGATTTATGAACAACGCTCCCGCTCGCATCGCCGCCGTCATCGGTTGCGGCAAATTCGTCGAAGGTAAGGAAGGCTGGGCCATCGGCCATGCCCACGCCGACGCCTACCGTCAAGCCGACCCCGCCCTCCGTCTCGTCGGCGTGGATATCAACCCCGACAACCTCCGCGCCTTCGGCGAACGCTTCGGCGTCGCCCCGGCCGACCTCTTCACCTCCACCGACGCCATGTATGCGGCCCTCACCCCGCACTACGTGAGCGTCTGCACTTGGCCCAAGCTCCACGCCCCCCAGGTCATCGAGGCCGCCGCGCGCGGCGTGCGCGGCATCGTCTGCGAAAAGCCCATGGCCCTCGACGGCGCCGAGATCGACGCCATGCTCGCCGCCTGCGAGCGCGCCGGCACACGCCTGGCCATCGCCCACCAGCGTTGCTACAACGCGCCCTACGTGCTCGCCAAACGCCTGCTCGACCAAGGCGCCATCGGTGAACATCCCGTGCTCGAAGCCCGCGTCGGCGACGGTTGGGACATCCTATCCTGGAGCGTGCACTGGTTCGACCTCACCCACTGGCTCTTCGACGCCGCCCCGCTCTCCGTGCTCGCCGGCGTGGACCACACCGGCGCCCGCCGCTACCAGCACGCGGTGGAAAACGCCTCCGTCATATTCGCCGAATACCCCGGCGACCGGCAGGCGATTTTCATCACCGGTCCGCACAACCACCACGGCGAGGTCGGCGACCTCTTCATCCGCGGCACCCGCGGCTTCATGCGCATCCGCGGCGATGTCGAGGTCTGGAACGAGGCCGGCTACACCCGCCAAGCCGCCCGCGCCGAGGGCCCGACCGATTTCCACGCTCTCGTGCTCGACCTCTTCAACGCCGTCGAGACCGGCGCGCCCATGCGTTGCGACGCCTCCCGCACCGCCAACTCCACCCGCACCGCCTACGCCGCGCACGAGTCCGCCCGCTTGCGCCGCGTCATCCACGCCCCCTTCCAGACCGGCTTCGCCCCGCTCGAGGTCTTGCAACATCCGCCCCGCCCCGCCCTCCCCGCCGGTCGCGTCGTGCTCTTCGCCGACGAACACTTCGGCTCCGGCGGACGCGAAGGCATCGCCGAAGCCATCACCGAGCTCACCGGCACCGCCCCGCTCGTGATCGACGCCACCAAGGGCCTCACCGCCGCCGACCTCGCAGACGCCGGCGCGCTCCTGCTCTACCACACCCAGTCCGAGCCCTCCGACTCCACTCGCGCCGCCCTCACCACCTGGGTCGAGTCCGGCAAGCCCACCGTCTTTGTCCACTGCGCCTGCGGCGGCTACCCGAACTGGGACGCCTACAAACAATGGGCCGGCCGCGTCTGGGTCTGGGGCCCCGGCGGTTCCGAACACCCCTACGAACCCTGCACCCTCACCCCGCTCGGCGCCGGCGTGGGCGACCTCGCCTCCGCCTGGCTCCCGCTCGACGAGGTGTTCATCAAGCTCGCGTCGACCTCCGAGACCGAAGACCTCGCCGAGGTGCAAATCTCCTCCGGTCGCTACCCCGCCGCCTGGCGCTCCAAACGCTGGCCAAACATCACCGCCTGGATTCCCGGCCACCGCCGCGAGATGTGGACCCTCCCCGCCCTGCGCGAGGGCCTCCTCGCCCAGATCCGGCTCGCGGCCTCATAAACGCCGCGCTCGCCCGCCTTCGTGGAATCTCCGCCCCGCGCGTGTAACCCACGCCCGGGGCTTTTGATTTGCTGTTAAATCATTCGGCGCCTTGCGTTCCCTTTCTTACTCGTCGCGCTCCACGCCTCCCGCGAAATGAACCCGCTAATACCCACTGTTTTTTCCGCCGATCCCTCGGCCCATGTCTGGCCCGGTGACGACCGCCTCTGGATCTACGCTTCGCACGACGAGCCCGGCACCAACACCCACGACTCGATGGCGTCCTACCACGTCTTCTCGTCCACCGATTTGGTCAACTGGATCGACTACGGCCCGGTGCTGCACCTGAAGGATGTGAAGTGGGCCATCAGCCACATGTGGGCCATCGACGCCGTCCTCTGGAAAGGTCGCTACTACCTCGTCTTCTGCGCCGTCGAGCGCACCTCAGGCCTCTTCAAAGCCGGCCTCGCCGTCAGCGACCGCCCCCAAGGCCCCTTCGAAGACATCGGCTACATCCAAGGCATGGAGATCGGCCAGGACCCCGCCCTCTTCGTGGACGACGACGGCACGCCCTACCTTTTCTGGGGCCAGGGCGGCTCTTGCTCCGCCTGCCGCCTCAGCGACGACCTTCTCCACGCCCTTCCCGGCACCACCGTGGACCTCACCGCGCAGCTTACCTGGGTCTTCGAGGGCCCTTGGGTTCACAAACACCTCGGCAAATACTACCTCTCCTACCCGGGCCTGAAAAACGGCAACTGGCCGGAGACGATGTTCTACGCCACCGCCGACCACCCGCTCGGCCCCTACTCCTTCCAAGGCGAATACATCCCCTTCTTCGAGAAGCAGGCCGGCACCAACCACGGCTCCATCCTCGAATACAAGGGCCGCTGGTATGCCTTCCACCACAGCATGTGGCAGACCGGCCTCAGCGAATGCCGCAGCCTCATGTGCGACTACCTCTATTACGACGCCGAGGGCCACATCCTGCCCATCAAGCCCACCACCCAGGGCGTCGCCGCCCCCGGCCATCAACCCGGCCCCTCTCGCGTGGTCATCCAGCTCGACGCCGCCTGCGCCCCCCTCGCTTGCGGCCAGTTCCACGACGTCCGCGTTGCCCGCGAGCACCCGGGCTTCGTCGGCCCCGGCTACGTCACCGGCTTCGAGCGCAAATACTCCGGCGTCACCTTCATGGCCCAGGCCGCGCGCGAAACCGTATACAAACTTCGGATACGCTACCGCTCCCCCGCCGGACCGGAGAAACTCAAGGTGATGGTCAGCAACTCCACTCTCCTCGACGACCCCGCCGCCACCGGCTATCGCTGGGACAAACATCTCCCCCTCCCCGCCACCGCCGATTGGACCGAGCTCGACCTCGGACCGGTCACCCTCCGCTCCGGCGACAACACCCTCAAGCTCTACACCTGGGACGGCGCGAAAAACGGCCTCTGCCTCGACCGCCTCTGGCTCGAACCCGTCACCTCGTAACTCCCCTTCGCCCCATGCCCCGCCACCCCGCCCTCTCGTTCGGCCTACTCTGTCTCTCCATGACCGCTCTCGCCGCCGCTCCCTCCGAGACCGCCCAACCCGCCGCGACCCTGCGCTACTCGGCCGAAAACGGCGCGGTCATCGGACGCAACCTGCCCGACTTCAACAACCGCCCGCTCTACGTTGGCAACACCAACGCCTTCGTCCTCGCCGGCGACCGCCCCTTCGCCCGCTTTTGCCGCAGTTTCCGCCATTACGGAGCGCTCATGGTCGGCGTCACCCGCGGCGACACCGCCTTTTGGCTCCACGAGGCCTCCGAGGTCGAGTCCGCCTTCCGCGCCGGCTCCATGCGCTGGAGCATCCGCGACCCCCGCCTGCCCGGCCTCACCCTCACGTGGGACGTCATGCCCGCCGGCTCCGGCGTGGGCTTCGTCACCCGCGTTCACGCCGAGGGCGCCGCTGCCGGCGACCGCCTCGTCTGGACCTACGGCGGCGCCTCGCCCGCCATCCGCCAAAATCTCAATTGGGGCCTCGACACCCTCACCAACGGCCACATCCGCCGCCAGTCTTTCACCCCCGACGACTGCAAGGACAACCGCATCGAGCTCGCCGCCGACGGCTTCACCCTCACCACCTCCGACGACAAAGCCCCCGCCATCCTCGTTCGCGCCAGCTCCGCCGCCGCCCCCCGCCTCGCCGACGCCTCCGCCTGGACCTCGCCGTCCGCCCTCCTCGTTTCCTCCGCCGCCGAGCGTCCGCTCGCCGTCGCCACCACCGACCTCGCCGTCCAGCCCGAGCTCTTCCTCAGCGTCACCGTGCGCGAGGTTTCCGAGCCCGTAGTCGCGATCCCCGCCCCCGCCGACGCCTTTCGCGCGGGCCTCGCCCGCATCGAGGATCTCGCCTCGCGCATCGCCATCCAAACCCCCGATCCCTACGTCAACGCCGCGGCCGGCGCCGCCGCCCACGCCATCGACGGCGTCTGGTATCCGCCTTCCTTCGTCCATGGTGCCATGCTCTGGAACGCCCGCTACCCCGGCTGGCGCACCACCTACGGCGCCACTGTCGCCGGCTGGCACGACCGCGTCCTCACCCAGGCCCGCTACTACCTGAACTCCCAGGTTAAAACCACCACCCACACCGCCCTCACCCTCGACCCCGAAAAACTCCTCACCAAGGCCGCCCTCGACTCCCGCTACTACGGCAAGGGCCGCATCAACCAGGACCACGGGTTCTACAACATGCAGACCCAGCTCTTCGCCCAGCTCATCCACGCCTGGCGCTGGACCGGCGACGCCGAACTCGAAAAAATTCTCCGCCCCGCCCTCGAGCTCCACCTCGAATGGATGCAGGAGTGCTTCGATCCCGACCTCGACGGCACCTACGAGAGCTACATCAACACCTGGCCCACCGACTCCATCTGGTTCAGCGGCGGCGGCACCCCCGACGAGACCGCCTACGCCTACAAGAGCCACCTCGCCGCCCGCGACCTCGCCCGACGCGCCAACGACTCCGCCTCCGTCGCCCGCCACGAAAAAATTCTCGAACGCATCCGCACCGGCTTCTTCCAACAACTCTGGAGCCCCGAGCGCGGCCACCCCGGCCTCGTGCGCGAGCAGTCCGGCCACCGCCGCCTCAAGCTCGACCCCTGGCTCTACGGCATTTTCCTCCCCGTCGAGTCCGGCCTCCTCGACGAGAAGCAGATGCTCACCACCCTTCGCTACACCGAGTGGGCCCTCCAAAACGACCCGGCCCCCGCCGGCGGCCGCCGCGTCTGGACCTCCAACTTCGTCCCCGGCATCTGGTCCGTCCGCGAACTCTGGGCCGGCGACAACTACCACCTCGCCCTCGCCTACTTCCAGGCCGGCCTCCCGCGCGACGGTTGGGACATCCTTCGCGGCACCTTCGTGACCGCCGCCTTCAACCAGCCCGGCCCCGGCAACCTCGGCTCGCCCCAGGGCGGCACCGACTTCGGCGACATTATCCACCCCTTCGCCCGCACCCTCGTCGAAGGTCTCTTCGGCTTCGAACCCGACTACCCCAATAACATTGTCCGCGTCGCCCCGCGTTTCCCCGCCGATTGGGACCACGCCTCCATCCGCACGCCCGACTTCTCTCTCGCCTACAAACGCGCCGACAACGCCACCAGCTTCCGCCTCGGCCTCGTGCGCCCCGCCCCGGTCCAGCTGCGCCTGCCCGTTTCCACCAGCCGCGTCACCCGCGTCACGGTCAACCAGCGCCCGGTCGGGCACCGTCTCACCCCGGGCTTCGGGCTCTCGGTGCTCCACGTCGAACTGCCCGCCGCCGCCGAGTCCGTGGTCGTCGTCGAGACCGCCGACCAGATCCCCGCCGCCGAGGCCCTCCCGCTCGATCTTGTCGCCGGCACCACCGCCCGCATCACCCTGCCCGAGTGCCCCATCGCCGGCTTCGCCGACCCCCAAGGCATCCTCGCCGACGCCCGCCTCGAGGACGGCGCGCTCACCGGCACCGTCGTCCCCCGCCACGAACACGCCACCCTGCTTGCCGGCGTGAAGATCGGCGATACCCCGCAGTGGCGCGTATTCAAAGTCCGGATATCCGATCCTGCCGCCGAGGCCGCCCGCCACGCCGAGACCCTCCCCGCCCCGCCCGCCGACGCCCGCTGGGAGTCCCTCGACCTCGCCCCCGTGCTCAACGCCGACATCCGCGAAATCCACAAACAGCAATACCTCTCGCCCCGCCCCGCCACCATCTCCGTGCGCATCGGCACCGACGGCTTCTCGCCCTGGACCTTCCCGCATTGGCGCTCCGGCGCGCCCGAGATCAAACTCGACGCCGTCACCCCGCTGCTCGACCCCGCCGACGCCACCCGGCTACTCACCCCGCAGGGCGTGCCCTTCCGCTGGCCCGGCGAGGCGCGCAACATCGCCTTCACCTCGCTCTGGGACAACTTCCCCGACTCCGTCACCATCCCCGTTGGCCGCCGCGCCGAGGCCGCCTACTTCCTCGTCGCGGGCGCGACCAACGTGATGCAAAACCGCATCGCCAACGCCGTCCTCCGCCTGCGCTACGCCGACGGCGTCGAGCACCGCCTCGAACTGGTTCCCCCCTACAACTTCTGGAACCTCTCCCCCATCCGCCACCGCAGCGGCGCCCCGGGCCAGAACCTCCGCCCCGACTACACCGACCCCGTCGACGCCTTCGCCGTGCCCAAGCCCTGGCCCGAGCGCGTGCAGCTCGGCGAAAACTGCCGCGCCATCCTGCTCAACCGTGTTCTGCGGCCCGACGTGATCCTCGAAAGCATCACCCTCGAAACCCTCTCCCCCGAGGTCGTGATCGGCCTCATGGGCCTCACCCTCCTGAACCCCGGTCAGTAAAAAGGCCGGGCGACGATGTGTCGCCCGGCCTCGCTCGCCGTCAGGCTGTTTCGAGAATCACTCCTCCGCGGCGGCGTCCTGCTCGATGGCCGACGCGGCCCGGCGCTTGGTGCGCGGACGAGGCGTCGCCTTCGCCGTGACTTTGGCCGGCTTGGTGTCCGCGTCCTCGGCTCCAGCCTCCGCCGTGGCTTCGGTCGCGACTGGTTTGTTCCGCGTGCGGACTTTCTTATCGCCCTTGCTCGCGCTCGTGCGAGAGGCCGGTGACTTGGTCGCATCCTCCGCCGGAGCGGCGGGGGTCTCGACCGGTTGCACCTCGGCCTGCACGGGCTCGGTGGCCACCGGCACGACCTCGGCCGGAGCCGACACCGCCGGTTCTGGAGAAGCGACCGGCACGGGCGGCATAGCCCGGGGCACCGCGCGGAAAATGGGCGGCTCCGCGCTCGCGCCTTCCGCGCCAGTTTGCACCGTGACGGAGGCGGCGTCGCTCGCCGCGGTTTGCACCGTGGCGGCCGTGTCCGTCTGCGCTCCGGTGACCGGCTTCGTGGCGTCCGCGCGTTCGCGCGGGTTGGCCTCCCGACCGTTGATCCACAGCCCGCCGTTGCCGTCCTGGTTTACCCAATACACGTAGGCCCCGATGGTCTTGGGCTCGCCCTTGGCTCCGGACGCGTCCGAGGACAAGAGCCCCAACTCCGCGATCGCGGCCCGCAACGCGGACTCCTCGACCTTGAAAAACTTCGCCAGATAAGCGCTCGAACCCGAGTAGCCGGGCCCGCGGCGATTGCGCCGCATCTGGGGACGGATCGCGTCCAGCAAGGCCGGACCCGTCGGCAACACGCCGCCGGCCACGACCGGCGTCGGCTGGGTTGCAGGCGCCGCTTCGGGGGACGCCGCGACTTCACCGGCGGACACCGGCGCGGGCGCGACGGATGCGTTTGCCACGCCGGCCGCCTCGGTCGCCGCACCCGCCGCCGCCTGGGCGGCGAGCCGTGCGGCCTCGCGTGCAGCCTGGGCCGCCGCCTGCTGCTCGCGACGGGCCTGCTCCGCCGCGAGACGCTGCGCCTCGCGCTCGGCCCGACGCGCCTGCTCCGCCGCCTCGCGCGCCGCCTGCTCGGCGGCACGTTTGGCCCGCTCGGCCTCCACCGCCGCGTGTTCCTCGGCGAGGGCCACGAACACCGGATCGGACGGATCGAGGGGTTTGCCCGCCGCCACCTTGAACTTGGGCCGGGGCTTTTCGCGGGTGTTCAGGAAGAACTGCCCGCGGTTGTTTTTCTCCACCCAGTAAAGATCGCCCTCGAACTCGAGGTAGACGGGCGCGTCCGTCTCCGCTTCTGGAATCACGAACCCGCACTCCTTCATCGCACCGTGCAAGTCAGCCTCGGGCTGCTCCCAGCGCTTCGCCAGGTAGTTGAGCGCCACCGACTGGCCGGGCGTGTTGGGATTCTTGCGCAGGTGTGGTTTGATCGCGTCGAAGAAGGTCGGCAGATCGTCCTCGTAGTCGTCGAGGTTCGCCCAGTCGTCGGCCCCGTGCGAAGCCTCGTCCGCCAGCGCCTCGGGATCGTGATCGCGATCCGTATCGCGCAGCTGACGCAGACCGTCGGGCCCCGCCGCCTTTTCACCCGCCGTGCCGCCCGCGTGCGTATCCGCAGATGCTTCCGTGTCGCCGGCGTGCTGCTTATGGATGAGCTCCGCACGGATTTTATCCGCCTCCGCCTTGGCCGCCGCGGCCACCGCCGCCTCCAAGGTCCACTCGCGCTGGGTGGGGCGCCGCGCCAGACCGTTAAACGCAAGGGCGTTTGCCGGATCGGTGCGAAAATCGACTATCTCCCACTCATCCTTACCGAGCTGATTCAAGTAGGTCTCCAGCATGGTGGCCGAGGCGAAGCCTCCCTTGCCGCTGCTGATCACTTTGTATTCCCAAAGGGCCATATTTTATAGGGTTTGCGTAAAAGCCGATTAGGCATCCCACATGCCCTCGCTCATGCCCAGCCCATTTTCGGCCAAATCCGCGCCGTGCG
>JALOTV010000293.1 GCA_025457685.1 Opitutaceae bacterium | reverse complement strand
GATTCATCGCCCGTCGCGCTGGATCCGGTGTTCGATCCGAAATACCCGCCGAGCATGCACGCGTTTAAGATTCCGAGCGCGGGGGTGGATTTGAACGCGTTGCTCTACCGCGCGAGCGGGGCGGAGCGTCGGCCCGTGGTCGTGGTTTTCCACGGCTATCCCGGCAACGAGAAGAACCTCGATCTCGCGCAGGCCATTCGCCGGGCGGGCTTGCATGTCCTATGGTTCAACTACCGCGGATCGTGGGGCACCGGGGGCGAGTTCAGCTTTGCCAATGCGTTGGAGGATGCGCGCAACGTGCTCGCCTTTGTGCGCTCGCCCGAGGCGGCGGAGCGTTTCGGCTTCGATGCGAGTCGCATCGCGGTGGTCGGCCATAGTTTTGGCGGCTGGCTGGCCTTTAACGTGGGCGCGGAGGACCAGAATGTGCGCGCAGTGGCGGGACTCGCGTCGTGGAACGCGGTGGTGAGCGTGCGCGCGACCGGGGGCGATCCGGAGAAAAAGGCGGCGCTCATCGCCGCGCTCGACGAGTTCGGCCCGGTGAGCGGACCGCTGCGCGGCGCAGGCTCGGCGCGCATCTATGACGAGGTTTTGGAGAACGCAGTCGCCTATGATTTTTTCCGAAAGGCGGAGCGCCTGAAGACTCGCCCGCTGCTCGTCATCGCCGGGTCGCGTGACGTGGATCAGCCGCTCGATGCCTATCACGATCCCCTGGTGGTCGCGTTGCAGGATGCGCAGGCTCCTCGCGTGGAGGTGCAGGTTTACGATGACGACCACTCCTTCTCCGCCAGTCGCCTGGCCTTGGCGGATCGCGTGACGCGTTGGCTCGTTCGGGAAATTGGGCAGCCGTGATTTTGGAGTAAGATATCATTAATCACGGATGGACGCGGATGGACACGGATGAGCCGGCTGCGTCTGGGGTTATCCGGGCCCATTCGTGGGGTAGCTCTTTTAGAATGCCGGCGGTGAGTTGTCGGGCGCCCCTTAGGGTTAGGATTTCTGTTTCTTCGCTCCGAGCTTGGTCACCGACGTGCAGGCGGCGGCGGTGAAGACCACGTCGGTGGAGGAATTCAGCGCGGTCTCGACCGAATCCTGCACCACGCTGATGACGAAACCTATCGCCACCACTTGCATGGCCACGTCGGTGGAGATGCCGAAAAGATCGCACGCCATCGGAATGAGCAGCAAGGAGCCGCCAGCCACTCCGGACACCCCGCAGGCGGCGAGCGAGGCCACCACGCACAGCAAGAGCGCGGTCGGCAGATCGACGCCGATGCCCAGGGTGTGGGCGGCGGCCAGCGTCATCACCGTGATGGTGATGGCCGCGCCCGCCATATTGATGGTGGCGCCCAGGGGAATCGACACCGAGTAGGTGTCCTCGTGCAGGTTGAGGCGTTTGCACAGCTCGAGGTTGACCGGGATGTTGGCGGCGGAGCTGCGGGTGAAAAACGCGGTAATGCCGCTTTCGCGCAGGCAGGTAAACACGAGCGGGTAGGGATTGCGCCGGGTGACCCAGAACACGATGAGCGGATTCACCACCAGGGCGACGAAGACCATGCTGCCCACGATCACCGCGAGCACGCGACCGTAGCCGAGCAGCGCGTCCAGACCGGAGGAGGCCAGCGTGGCCGCGACCAAGCCAAAGATGCCCAAGGGGGCGAGGCGGATGACGACATGCACGATCCGCGATACGGCTTCGGACAAATCGGTGAGCAGCGCCCGGGTGCTCTGGCAGGCGTGGCGAAGCGCGATGCCTAGCGCGCTCGCCCAGGCGAGGACGCCGATGAAGTTGGCCTCCATCAGCGCGCGCACGGGATTGGAAACCGCGCTCAGCAGCAGCCCCTTGAGCACGCCAAGGATGCCGCCCGGCGGCGTGCCCTCGGCTTGGGCGGCGTCGAGCACCAGCGTGGTGGGAAAGGCGAAGCTGGCCAGCACCGCGACCGCCGCCGCGGCGAGCGTGCCCAGGAGATAGAGCGTGAGCACCGGACGGATATGGGTGACCTGACCGTGCCGGTGGTTGGAGATCGCGGCCACCACGAGGACAAGGACCAGCACCGGCGCCACGGACTTCAACGCGGAGACGAACACATCGCCAAGCAGGGCGGTTTTCAGCGCGAAGTCGGGAGCGAGCAGGGCGAGGGCGATGCCGCAGACCATGCCGATGGCGATCTGGGTGATCAGGCTGGTGCCGAACAAGAGTCGGGCCAGGGGATTTGCGGGAGCGTGCGTCTTGGTCGCCGATGGTTTGTGCATGAAAAGGGTCACGTCGGGCGGGCGGTCAGCACTCGGTGAAACTGACGGCGAGGCCGCCGCGCGAGGTCTCCTTGTATTTGTCGAGCATGTCGCGGCCGGTGTCGCGCATGGTGCGGATGACCTGATCCAGCGAGACGGCGTGGGCGCCATCGCCGCGCAAGGCCAGTTGGGCCGCGTTGATCGCCTTCACCGCGGCCATCGCGTTGCGTTCGATGCAGGGCACCTGGACGAGGCCGCCGACGGGGTCGCAGGTCAGGCCCAGGTTGTGCTCGAGGCCGATCTCGGCCGCGTTCTCGACCTGCTCAGGCGTGCCGCCGAGCACCTGGGCCAGGCCGGCGGCGGCCATGGCGCAGGCCGAGCCGACCTCGCCCTGGCAGCCCACCTCGGCGCCCGAGATCGACGCGTTCTTTTTGCACAGGGTGCCGATCGCGCCGGCGGCGAGGAGGAAGTCGGCGGCGTCGGGCTCGGCGGCGCCGGGTTGGAAATTCATGTAGTAGTGCAGCACGGCGGGAATGATGCCGGCCGCGCCATTGGTCGGCGCGGTCACCACGCGGCCGCCGGCGGCGTTTTCCTCGTTCACCGCGAGCGCGTAGAGATTCACCCAGTCGAGCGCGGCGAGGGTGTCGCTGATCAAATTACCCCCGGCCTCGCGCTCGCGCAGTTTGCGGTGCAGGGCGGGCGCGCGGCGACGGACGTTGAGGCCGCCGGGCAGCACGCCTTCCTCTGCGATGCCCCGGTTTATGCACGCCTGCATGGCCTGCCAGATGCGGTGCAGGGCGGCGCGCGTTTCCGCCTCGGTGCGCCAGGCGAGCTCGTTGTGCAGCATCACCTGACTGATGGTGAGTCCGTGGGCGCGGCAGAGCGTGAGCAGTTCGGCCGCGCTGCCGAACTCGTGACGTAGCGTCACCTGCGCGGCACTGGTCGCGCCGGCGCGGACCTGCGCTTCATCGAGCACGAAGCCGCCGCCGATCGAGTAGTAGGTGTTTTCATAAACCACGCCGTCGGCTCCGTGGGCGACGAGACGCAGCGCGTTGGGATGATGAGGCAGGCTTTGCGGCAGCAGGCGCAGGTCCTGCGTCCAGTGAAAGGGCACGGTGGTCGTGCCGGCCAGCGGCAGGCGATGGCTGCGCCGCACTTCCGCCACGGCGGTGGTGATGAAATCGGGATCCACCTCGTCGGGGCGCTGGCCCATCAGGCCGACCACCACCGCGCGGTCGGTGCCGTGGCCGATGCCGGTGGCGGACAGCGAACCGTAGAGGTTGATCTCCACCCGGCGGACTGCGTCGAGCAGCTGGCGCGCCGCCAGCTCGGCGACAAAGTCGTGGGCCGCGCGCATGGGCCCCATGGTGTGCGAGCTGGATGGGCCGACACCGATTTTGAACAGGTCGAGGATGCTGATGGACATTCGTCCTGACGCGTGGTCTCCGACCTAGCAAACGCGGTTCAGTAAGCGATACGAAGTCGGAGGAAGCGGAGCGGATTGGTGGCGAGCGGGGCGGTGTCGTCGACCGTGACGGGGCCGGCGACATTGGCCGAGCCGGTGCTGGACCAGACCGTGGCCCAAGCGGCGGGGGCGAGGGAGGAACTCGCCTCCACGACGTAGGTGAGCGTGGGGTCGGCGATGCGCTGGAAGGAGAGGCGGAGCACGGGGCCGGCGACCTGGGCGGCGGGCAGGGCGCCGG
>JALOTV010000292.1 GCA_025457685.1 Opitutaceae bacterium | reverse complement strand
TCCAGCGCGACGTGGAACTGGAAGCCCTCGCACAGGGTGATGAACTCCTCGCGGGTCTTTTCCCAGAGCGCGCGCAGCTCGGCCTCGGGCGCGAGCAGGGCGGCGTCGAGCTCGCCGGCGGCGGGCGCGGCGGGGACCACGCCGGCGGCGAAGCGGTTGGTCATGTTGAGCGTGCGGTTGACGAGGTTGCCCAGGTTGTTGGCGAGCTCGCTGTTGTAGCGGGCGAGGAACTGATTGAGCGAAAAGTCGCTGTCCTGGCCGACGCTCATCTCGCGGATCATGAAGAAGCGCAGCGCGTCCACCCCGTATTGCTCGGCGAAGGCCATGGGCTCGACAAAGTTGCCCGTGCTCTTGGACATCTTGGAGCCGTTGATCGACCACCAGCCGTGGGCGAGGATGCTCTTGGGCGTGGGCAGGCCGCAGGCCTTGAGCATGATGGGCCAATAGACCGCGTGCGGCGGCACGAGGATGTCTTTGCCGATGACGTGGAAATCGGCGGGCCACACGCCCGGCTTGCCCTCGACGGCGGAGAAATAGTTCACCAGCGCGTCAAACCAGACGTAGGTCACATAGCCGGGATCGAAGGGCAGGGGAATGCCCCACTCGAGGCGCTCTTTTGGACGCGAGATGCAGAGGTCGTTGAGCGGCTCGGAGAGAAATTCGAGGACCTGCTTCTGGCGGTAGCGCGGGAAGATGAAGCTGTCGTTGTCCTTCAAAAACTGGATCAACCAGTCCTGGTATTTGGCCAGTTTGAAGAAATAGTTGGACTCGGTGATCTCGGTGACCTCGCCGAAAATCTCCGGCCAGGAGCCGTCGGGCTGGCGGTCCTTTTCCTGGAGAAACTGCTCCTGGCGGGTGGAGTAAAAGCCCTTGTATTCGGCGCGATAGATCTCGCCCTGATCGTAGAGCTGCTGGAGCAGGCGGGCGACGACGTCCTTGTGGCGCGCCTCGGTGGTGCGGATGAAGTCGTCGTTGGAGATGTCGAGCTTGGCGCACATGGCGCGGAACTCCTGGCTGACCTCGTCGCAAAATTGCTGCGGCGCGATCCCGCGCTTCTTGGCGCTCTGCTGGACCTTCTGGCCGTGCTCGTCCACGCCGGTGAGGAAATAGACCTGGTCGCCCATCAGGCGGCGGAACCTCGCGATGACGTCGGTCAGCACCTTTTCGTAGGCGTGGCCGAGGTGGGGGGAGCCGTTCACGTAGTCGATCGCGGTCGTGATGTAGAAGGTCTTCATGCGCTGAACTGGTGAAACAAGAGCCGCCCTCGCCGCTTGTCGAAGGTTTTGACGCCCCGCGCCCGCGCGGGCAGGGTGCCGGCTCTGATGGGCAACTTCCTCCGACTCGTCGTGTTTATCTTTGCCCTAGGCGCCTTGGCGGCCGGCGCGGGGGTGGTGCTGGTGGGCGAAAGCCAGCGCGAGCGCGAACTGGAGCGGCGGTTGCTCGCCACGCCGGGTCTGGCGGAGGAGTCCGCCCCGTTGCTCGCAGAGATGCGCGCCCGCCACGCCGCCACGCAGCGTAATCTGCTGCTCTTCGGCGGGCTGGCGCTGGTCTGCGTGGTCGCCCTCGCGGTGGTGCCGGGGCGGCCCGGTCGGGGCGGCAGCCCCGAGGCAGCGTATGCGGTCCGCAGCGAGATGCGCGGGATGGAGAGCCTCGCGAAGGCCACGGTGGCCCAGCGCGTCGAGCTCGATCACGAACGCGAGGCGCGCCACCGCAGCGAGCAGGACCTCCACTTGCAGCAGATGTTGGTCAACCGCGCCCTCCAGGACAAAGTCCGGCTGGGGCGCGATCTGCACGACGGCCTGGTGCAAATCCTCTATGCCACGGGTCTGGTGCTTGAGACCGCGGCCAGCCGGCTCGCGGCCAATCCGCCGGACAAGGACGAGGCGCAGCGCCTGATCGAGCGCGCGATGGGCACGCTCAACGCGGCGATTCGCGAAGCGCGCGGCACCATCGGCGGGCTGACGCCCGATGCACTCGAGGGGCAGAGTTTTGCCGACGCGCTGGCGGCGCTGCTGGACCATCTGGATGCGGCGAGGCGCTGCCAGCCCCGCGTCGAACTGGACCCCGCCCTGCCGGCCATCGCGGATCCGCTTCGCACCGAGTTGCTTCAGATCATTCGCGAAGCGGTGAGCAATGCGCTCCGTCACGGCGACGCCCGCCATCTGGAGCTGCGTCTGGAGCCGCAGGGCGAGGCGGCGGTGCGACTGGTGCTGCGCGATGACGGCGTGGGCTTCGACCCGCAGGCCGTGACGCGCGGGCATGGGCTCGACAATCTGGCGGCCCGGGCGCGTTCGCTCGGGGCCACCCTGACGATAGATTCGGCGCCGGGCCACGGCACGACCATCACGCTTGTCGCGCCCCTGAACGGCGCGCCGACGGGCGAACGCCGCGAGGTGTAGGGCCGGCGCGCGGCTCAGTCGGCGCGGCGGAAAGCGGCGACGTAGAAGCCGTCGTTGTCCTGAATGCCGGGCGCGAGGAAAAGGCCGTGGGCGAGGCGCGGAAAGCCGTGATCGCGAGGCGTCGGCGCGACCGTGAACTCGTGGCCGGCGGGGGAGGCGAGAAAAGCCTCCGCGACCGCCTCGTTTTCGCGGTGGGCGATGGAGCAGGTCGCGTAAACCAGCAGCCCGCCCGGCCGCACGCGTGCGCCGGCCTCGGCGAGGATGCTCCCTTGGGTCGCGGCGGCCTCGGCGAGATCGGCGACGCCGGTGCAGGCCATGAGGTGGGGCGAGCGTCTCCAGGTGCCGCTGCCGGAGCATGGGGCGTCCACCAGCACGCCGTCATAGTCGCGGCGGAGCGCCGAGGTATCGGCGGTTTTGATACGCGAGCCCAGGCCGGCGCGGCCGGCGCGCAGGCGAAGTTCGGCCAGGGCGGACGAGCGGACGTCGGTGGCGTCGATGCGCGCGCCCGGGCCCAGCAGGCGGGCGAGTTGCAGCGTCTTGCCGCCGGCTCCTGCGCAGAGATCGAGCCAGCGCGGGCCGGGCGACGAGGCGCCGAGATCGAGGGCGTCGAGGATGAGTTGGGAGCCGAGATCCTGGATCTCGTAGTGGCCGGACAGATACGCGGCGCAGGCGGAGAGCTTGGTCTCGGGCGGCAGCCGGTAGGCGTCGGGCAGGGTGGGGTGGCGCTCGGCCCGCCACCCGCGCGCCTCCCACTCGGCGAGCACGGCGGCTGGAGCGTCGGTTTGCAGGCGAGTCCAGACCGGTGCGCGGGCGAGGAGGGCGGTCGCGATCGCCTCCGGCGCGGGCACGCCCGGACCGTGTTCGCACTCTGCGGCGAACCATTCCGGCACGAGCGCGAGGGCGGGCGAGGGGTCGACCGAGGGTAGTGTTTCCGCTTGGGTAAACGCGGCGCGGAACGCCTCGGTTTCGCGCGTGGCGGCGCAGGCGCGGGCGAGGTGGGCGGCCCAGATGGCGGCGGGTTCGCCTTCGCGGGCTTCGGGAAGGATCGAGAGCAGGCGCGCGTGGCGCAGGGCGGTGAAGAGCAGCTCGCGGTAGAGGCGGCGATCGCGGGAGCCGAAGCGAGGATCGCCGAGCAGGGTTTGCAGGCGGGCGGGGACGCCGCGGTCGAGCGGTTGAAGACGCGACCACAGCTCGCGCACGATGCGGAGCTGGTTGTGGGCGACACTCATGGGTGTGGCGGTGCCGAGGCGGCGCGGCGAGCGGTGGGGAACGCTTGCGCCTGTCGCCCCGGCTTAGAAGCCTTCGCTGCGCAGGCTCACGCTGACCCCGAAGTCGTCCTCGCGGCGCGGGCCCTCGAAAGTGGCGAACTCGTAATCGACGGTCCAGAAGCGGGAGAGGCGCTGGCTGAGGGTGATGCTCTGCTCGGTGAGGTCGCCGGTGAGGGAATTCAGCCGCACGCGGGCTAGGATGGAGTAGATCTCGCTCAGGCGCAGTCCGTAGGCGGCGGTGTATTCCTCGATCTGACGGGCCGAGACCGCGTC
>JALOTV010000044.1 GCA_025457685.1 Opitutaceae bacterium | reverse complement strand
CGCACATCGGGGTGAATGTCGAAGAGCGGCTCCACTTGCGCGGGGTAGAGCGGACCACGCGGGGTGTGCACCGTCTCGGCCTTGCGCCCGACGAACCACAAACGGCCCAATGGATCGAGGTAGCCCAGATCGCCCATGCGGTGGAAAATCGTGTCGGCCGGGGCGGCATGGGCGAAGGAGAGTTCGCCCAGCTCCACCACGTCGCCGGCGGCGGGCGGATCGGGCAGCGGCGGGAGCGGGGCGGCCGAGGGCGAGGCGGCGCGGATCTTTGCCCCGGCGGTGGCCTCGGGCAACCCGTCGTAGGCGGTGGTGACGGTGGGACCGGCGACGATGATCTCGCCGATCTCGCCCGGCGGCAGCTCTCGCGCGGCGGCGAGCTCGGGCAAGGGGCCGTCGTGCGGCGCGATGATGCGGACTGTATTCGCGGAAAGGATACGTCCCACGCAGGCGCCCGCGCCGCCGAGGGTGGCGAGGGCGGTGCCGCCCACCACCTCGTCGGCCGAGAGGGTGCTGACGGGCAGGGCCTCGGTGGCGCCGTAGGGGCTGTGCAGCCGGCCGTGGGGCATGAGGGCGGTGAGCGATTCCCAGAGCCAGGGCGGCACGGGCGCCCCGGCGCAGAGCACGCGACGAAGGGTGGGCAGCGTCTGGCCGGTGCGGTGGCAATGGTTGGCGAGGTTGCCCCAGAGCGTGGGCGAGCCGAAGGAGGTGGTGACCTTTTCCTGGTGGATGGCCTGGACGAGCTTGGCCGGATCCGCCTGCGCGGGCCGCGACGGATCGAGCTCGGGCACGATGGTGGTCATGCCGAGGGCGGGGGCGAAGAGCGCGAAGAGTGGCAGGAGCGGCAGGTCGATCTCGCCGGGCTCGATGCGGTAGGTCTCGCGGATGAGGCGCACCTGCGCATCGAACTGGCCGTGGGTGTAGCAGACGCCCTTGGGCGCGCCGGTGGAGCCGCTGGTGAAGAGGATGGCGGCGGCGTCTTCCGGCGTGCGGACAAGCGCGCCGGCGTCGGTCGCCGGGCGGACGGCGCCGGGCGCGGTGAGGCGTGCGGTGGTGGCGCCGGAGACGCCCACGCGAATCTCCACGGAGCGGAAGGCGGCGCGAAAAAGATACGAGGCGACGCGCGCCGCCGGGATGCCCACCAGCGCGCGCGGCCGGGCGTGGGCGACGCAACGCAGGAAGGCTTTGCGGCCCATGCCGGGATCGATGACGACGGGCAGCGCACCCAGCTCGAAAAGGGCAAACACCACCGCGATGAGCGGCAGGCCCTGGCGCACCATCACCAAGGTGCGATCCCCGGGGCGCAGGCCGGCGGCGGCGAGGCGGACGCGGTGCGAGGCGACCTCGGCGGAGAGCTCGGCGTAGCTGAGCGCGAGGTAATCGATGCGCCCGGCGCGGCGGCCGCGCGGGACTTTGAGCGCAGGCTGGTCGGGATGGGCGGCGGCGTAGGCCGCGAGGTGGCGGGCGATGTTGGCGGATTCGGGCAAAACGTGATGAGCAGGCGCAAAAAAACCGCGCCGGTAAAGGCGCGGTTTCAAAAGTGGATCGGGACGATCCCGGCGACTTAGTAGTCGTTGAAGGTAAAGGCGCCCCAGAGGATCTTGGTCTGGGTGCCGGAAACCTTGCCGGCGTTGCCCACGAGCTCGTTGACGTTGGTGTCCACGGTGCTGATGGCGGCGGGCTGGTAGGCGCCACGCTCCACCTCGACGAGGCCGAAAACGTAGTTCGATTTGCTACCGGTGCGGGTGGTCTGATGGGCGCAACCGGTGAAACCGGCGGCCAAAACGATCAGGGCGAGGGGCAGAAGGGCCTTCTTGTTCATAGGGGAATTGGCGAAACGTGGGTGGCGACAGGGGCTTTGGCAAGCCCTCACGTCTCCGGATTGGAGACGCCGGCGGCGGGTGTGGCGGCAGGCTGCAGGTCGGGCGAATCGCGCAACAAGTCGGCCTGCCAGGGCAGCAGGATCTCGTCGATGCGTTCGGGTTCGCGACACAGGGTCACGAGCGTGCTGCGCGGAGCGATCAGCGTGGGGTCGAGCTCCAGCTTGGCGGCGACGGCGTCGCGGTGGGCCTTGATGCGGTCCTGCCGGGCGATCTCGGCCGCGGTGAGGTGGATGCGCTCGGCGCGGGGGCGGCGGGGCAGGCTGGACGGATCGCGGGCCAGGCCTTCGCGGATGGCGGCGGCGAGGCTGGGCGCGAGGCGCGACTGGCGCTTGCCGAGATTTACCCGGGCGAGCACGGTCTCCAAGGCGTCGCCCTGCTCGGTGGCGTTGGCGACATTTACGAGGAGGTCGTTGTTGCAGACCTTGAAAGGCGGGGTGTCGAGCTCCTCGGCCCACTTCTCGCGCCAGTGCCAGACGGAATGAAGGACGGAGAGGCCGCGCCCGCGCAGGCGGTCGGCGGGACCGACGCGCCAGGCGTTTTCCTCGTCGCGGGGGAAGCCGGTGAGGCCGCTCTCGATCTGGCGGCGGCACTGCTGGTCGAGCCAGTCGAGGCGATCGAGCGCGGCGAGTTCGCGGGTGAGCAGATCGCGCAGGGCGGGCAGGTGCCAGACATCGAGCGCGGCGTAGTCGAGGAGCTTGGGCGTGAGGGGGCGCTTGGACCAGTTGGCCTTTTGGCCGGATTTATCCAACTGCAGGCCGAAGTGCTGCTCGAGCAGGGCGCCCAGGCCCACGCGCGGGCGGTTGAGCAGCTGCGCGGCGAGCATGGTGTCGAAAAGGCTGCGCGGGCGGAAACGGCAGAAATCGTGCAGCAGGCGGATATCGAAATCGCTGCCGTGCATGATGAGGTGCTTTTCCGCGAGGCGCTCCCAGAGCGGGGCGAGCGGCAGGGGCGTCATCAGGTCCACCAGATACACCTCTCCGTCCACCAGGAACTGGAGCAGGCAGACGCGGGTGCGGTAGTGGAACATGTTGTCCGCCTCGGTATCCATCGCCACCTCGTCCACGCGGTCGAGGGCGGCATAGAGCGGGGCGAGGCCGGCGGGGGTGTCGATCAACACGAAGTGGGGCGGACGTTCGCCGGCGGTGGGGCTGGCGGTGCGGGCCGGCGCGGGCGCGGCCGGGGCCATCGCCACGCGAGTGCGCTCGGGCGCGGGCGCAGCGGGACGGGCAGGGCGCGGCGCGGGGGCGGCGGGGGCCGGCGAGACAGACGCGGGCGCGGCGGCATCACCCAGGGCCAGCTCGCCCTGATCGGGGCGGGGGCCGCGGCGACGGCGGGTGCGGGAGCGTGGGCGGCCCCGACGTTCGCCGGTGGCGCCCGCCTCGGCGGGACGGGTGGAGGGCTCGGAAACCTCGGAGGAATCGGAGCGGGTGAAAAGGGAGAGCAGGCGCTTGAGCATCGGCGGTGCCGCGCGGCGGAAGCGCGTGGGGGGCGCGCGTGCGGCGAGGCTTGGGGAGAAGCAGAAGCGAGCGGCGCGGCGGGGGAAAGGATGAAAACCGGCCGGGTGCTCGCCCCGCGATCCAGGTTTGGTGGGCCCGTAAAGCGGGGGCGCGCGATATAACACGTTATCTTGCTCGGGCTTTGCCGTAACCGCGCGCCGGGGGATTGTTGGCCGCACCCCAAGTTACCATGAGATTTACCCCGCGCGCAGGCTTCACGCTGATCGAACTCCTGACCGTGATCGCCATCATCGGCATATTGGCGGCGATCATCATCCCGACCGTCGGCAAGGTCCGCGACACGGCCAAGTCGGCCCGCTGCCAGTCTCAACTTCGCGGCGTAGGCATGGGAGCCCAGCTCTACGCGGAAGAAAACAAGGCGTATCCCTACGTCACCGCCACCAACCCGTGGACCTTCTACCTGGATCCTTATTTGACCGGACGCCGCATCCCGGGCGCCAACGTCAACTACAGCAACAACGCGGTGGTGATGTGCCCCTCCATCACGCGCCAGCCGCCTGCGGATGCCATCGGCTATCCACGCACCTACTCGGCTAACCCCTTCGTCATCGTGAAGCGGCTAAGCGCCAACGACAGCGCCACGCCCGCCGTGACGCCCTACCGCATCAAACGCGCGAGCGAGACGATGCTCTTCGCCGACGGCATCCAAGTCTCGGCCGCGACCGGCAACGTGAACTCGCAGCTGATCGGCGTGGACGTGGGCGCCATCTGGCCCGGCCTGCCCAATCCGGCCAACTCCGAGCAGACCATCAGTCGCAGCGCCGATCTCGACATCGGCCAGACCGACTCGCCGCAAACCGGCCACATCCGCTACCGCCACGGCGGCAAGGCCAACGTGGTGTTCGTCGATGGCAGCGTGCGGATTTTCGCGCAGGAGCAGCTCAAGCAGCGTAACTTCGCCATAAACTACTAGTCGTGGGCGAATCCGCCAACGGAAGCCTTGCCCAACGGCAAGGCGGGCGCATCGTGCCGCCGATGGAGCGAAATCCCACGCTCGGAGACATCGCCAACAAGGCCGGCGTATCCCGGTTCACGGTTTCCCTCGCCCTGCGCAACAGCCCGCGGGTGGCGGAGGAGACACGCAACAAGGTCCGCCAGGTGGCGCAAGATATGGGCTACCGGCCCAATCCCACCCTGGCCGCGCTCATGCGTTCCATCCGGAGCAAGACGCGCGGCGAGCGCGGCACCTCGCTCGCCCTCATCGTCGCCATCGATCAACCGCAATGGCAGGGGCGCCATCATTACCTTTTTGAGCTTCGGCGCGGAGCCCAGGAGCGGGCCGATCTGCTCGGCTACGGTTTTGAAATGATCACGCTGCCCAAGGCGAAAGACCCCGGTCGCCGCCTGCAGCAGATCATCGAGGCGCGCGGAATCGACGGACTCATCATCGCGCCGTTTCCGCATCTCGGGTTTCGTCTGGACCTCGATTTTTCGCGACTGGCCTACGTCTCGATCGGGCACACCTTGACCGAGGTGCCGGCCAATCGCATCGAGGCCGCGACCTATCACAACATGCGCACCGTGCTCGATGCCACGCTCGAGCGTGGATGGAAGCGGCCGGGGGCGGTGATTCACCATCGGCTCAATGCGGCGGTGGAGAACCGCCTGCTCGGCGCCTACCTCGCCTACGGTCAAGAGCGCGAGGGTTCGAACACGGTGCCGCCGCTGCTGTGCGACGAAAGGGACCTCACGCCGGAGCGGGTGCTGGCGTGGGTGAAAAAGCACCGGGTCGATGCCGTGATCGGCGGTCGCGGCGTGATTGTTGACTGGCTCAACGAGGCCGGGCTGCGAGTGGGGCGCGACATCGGTTTCGCCCACCTGGATTGCGCGCCCTACTCGACGACGCTGGCCGGCATGGATCAGCGGCTGGCCGAGGTCGGCGGCACGGCGGTCGAGATGCTCGGCGAGCAGATCCAGGCCAACATGCGCGGCATCCCGCGTATCCCGAAGATGGTGGAGATCTACGGCGTGTGGCACGACGGCCCGACCATGCCGATGAAAGTCGCGCGGTGAGGCCGGGCGCCGGCTTTGTATTCAAATTTCAACCACAGATGGACACGGATAAACCCGGATAAAACACCGCCTCATCGGTATTCATGGTATGTTCGTTTTGACCTGAAAAGTGCCCTTGGGAAACTGAGGGAGGCCTCGGGGTTGTCGGGAGCGTTTGCAACCGCTCCCGACAACGGCGAGCCCCAGACCGGATGAGTGTTCATGGACCGTTGGAGTCCGTCACGGATTTGGGTCGGGGCTTAGCCTCGTGGTCTTAACTCGAACTGCTAACTGAGCGACCGGGACAAACGGTCAGCTCGCATCACCATGATGAGTATGACACCGATAGTCCACCTCGGGATCGACATCGCCAAGGACACGCTGGAGGTCTTTGGCCCTAGCCTGCGCATGCAGGTTGCCAACACCGCCGAAGGTCACGTCAGGCTGCTTGCCGCCGCGCGAGACCTTTCCGGCACGCCCCACTTCGTCTGCGAGGCGAGCGGGGGCTACGAACGCCTGCTGGTCGCCTGCCTGCTTGCCCAAGATCAACGCGTCAGCCTGCTCAATCCCAGCCGCGCCCGCCAGTTTGGCAAGGCGACCGGCAGGTTGGCCAAGACCGACCGCATCGACGCGGAGTTGCTCGCCGACTACGGCCGACTGCTCCAACCCGATCCGGAGCCCCGGCCGGACGCCACGCTCGTGGAGCTGACCGACGTGATGCGACGCCGAGCCCAGCTCGCCGAGCTGCTCGGATTGCAACGCACCCAACGCCATCAATTGGTCGATCCCAGTCTGCTCGACGGCATCGACCGGCTCATCCTGGTCCTGGAGGAGCAGATCGCCGCGCTCGAAAAACGCCTGGACCAGCTCATCGAGCGCAAAGGAGGACTTGGTGATCGCCTGCGCAGCCTCTGCCAAGTTGAAGGCGTGGGCAAAACCACGGCGGTGAGTCTGCTCGCCGAACTCCCCGAACTCGGTCGGCTCAATCGCGGTCAAATCGCCTCCCTCGCCGGTCTCGCCCCCTTCAACCACGACAGCGGCGCAGGCCGCGGCCAACGTCACATCCACGGCGGACGTCCCGCCGTTCGATGTTGCCTTTACATGGCCGCTCTCACCGCCACCTGCTGCAACCCGGTGCTCAAGCCCTTCTACCAACAGCTTCGTTCTCGCGGAAAAAGCCATCGCGTCGCCATCACCGCCGTCATGCGCAAGCTCCTCGTTTATCTAAACAAAATCACTCACGACTCAAATTTAACCCTTGTTCCTCAACACAGCTAATCCGTGGTTATTTTTAAAAGGGATTAGCGTGACAGCAGGGGTAGCAGCTCGCGGGCGTAGAGCCGGCCGAGCAGGCGGTTGGACGGCGTGTCGTAGTGGGCGGGGTCGCCGGGCTTGTTGGCCAGGCGTCCGACGACATCGGCGGCGAGCGTGTCGACCACGGCGGTGTGCGGCACGTCGTTGGGAAGAGCGAGCACGGTGGCGTTGAACACCTGCGCCTTTTCCGCGTGCCAGGGCCCGAGCGTGGCGGCGACGAAGGGCAAATCGGGCGCGGCGAGATCGGCGCGCAAATCACGGATCAAGGCGTGAAGCTGGCGGCGGTAGCTCTCGCCGCCGTCGGCGCGAGCGCGGCCTTGGTCGTTCTCGCCCTGGTTCCACAGGATGCCGGCCAAGCGGCCCTGCGCGGCGGCGGCTCGGGCGGCGGCAAGCGCGTGCCGATAATAGGTCTCGCCGTGCGACCAGCGCTGCGGGCCGTCGTAGTTCTTTTGCCACCACGCGATGCCCGTGCCGCCAAACGCGGCGGGGATGAGGCCGATGGAGGCGTCGGCCGGCAGGGAGCGCAGAAGCTCGCGCGCGAAGGACAAGCCGGGGCCGACGCCGGCGGCGTGGGGCTTGTCCCAGTGCAACGGATCGCGCGCGACCACCCAGCGGCCGTCGAGCTGGCGGGCAAGTATCCGTGGATCGGATACGAGGTCCTCGGGCTCGGGCACGCCGCGTCCGGCCATGTTGGACTGGCCGATGAGAAGAAAGACATGGAACCGATCGGCGGGCGGCGGCGTGACGCCTGGCGCGGCGGGCTTCGCGGCTTCGGGCGACGCGGACGCGGCCACGGCGGCACCGCCGACCGCACCCGAAGAGGCGTTGCGCACGACGAGATCGGCGAGGCGCAGATCAGGCGCGCCGGGACGGGCGCTTTGTTGCAGGCTCACGCGAGCGGGAGCGACCGCGCCGGCATCGGTGGATTCGGCGGCGGGCGGTGTGTCGCCGGTGGCGGCGGAGGGGTTTATCCACAGACTGGTGCGACCGACGACGCCATCGTAGCGAAGGCGCACGGTGTGGTCCTCGGCCGGGGCGAGTTCCTGATCGGCCCAGGTCACGTCCCCGCTGGCGCGACTGGTGACACCGAGGCGCGCGGTGCCGTCGGCGGCGAGGCGCAGGGCGATTCGTCCGCGACGTTGTTTGCCGTCGGCGGAGGTGAATTGAAAAAACACGCCCGCCTCGCCGGCGGCGGCGGACTCGCCCGCGCCCGGATCGAAACGCAGACGGAAAGTCGCCTCGATGGCGGAGCCGGCCGGAGCGGCGGCAAAGGCGCGGGTGAGGTAATTCTCGGCCGCCGCCTCGCCGGGGATCGACACGCCGCCGTCGCGGGCGGCGATGGCGGACTCGCCGCGCGCGGATTTCCATTGTCCGCCGGAGACATCGGCGAGCGCGCCGGCGGGGTAGGCGAAGTTTTCTTCGAGCAGAGGCATGTCGGACGCTTGAGCGTAGGCTCCGGTCGCGGCGAACAGGGTGCAAAAGAAAGGGCCGAGAAAACGAAGAATCATACGAAGAGAATGGTGCGTCGGGCGGCGAACGCGACGCGGACTTTTCCCGCGCCTTCGCAGTCGAGGGTGCAGCCGCGCGGCGCGCGAAGGTTCACCTCGGGAAAGCCCTCGGTTTAGCGGGTGACGCGGCGACGGCGCAGGGCGACCAGGCCGAGCGCGGCGAAACCGGCGAGCGCGGCATAACTGGACGGCTCGGGCACGGCGCTGAAGGAGAGCAGGCCGTTGTCGCCCAGCGAGGCGACGTAGTTGACCGAATCGTAGCCGTTGATGGTGAGGTTAGTGACCGTGTTTCCGGTGAAGCCGGACAAAATCTGGTAGGTGTTGGCGTAGCTGAAGCCGATGCCGCCGACATTCAGGGCGAGGGTGCCACCGCTGAGGGAGAACGCGCCAGTGCCGGTGATCTGATCGAAGGCGGTCCCGAGGTCGAAGTTCACCGTGCCGCCGGTGAGATTGAAGTTAGCGCCCGTGCCGAGGGTGATCGCGCCGGTGCCGGTGCCGAAGAGCGCAAGCGTGCCTCCATTGACCGCAACCCCTCCGACTCCGAGGGCGCTGGCAAAGTTGGCGTTAACGTTGCCCTGGGTGAGGGTGAAGCCTCCGGAGTAGGTAAAGGCGGTGCCGGCACTGCTCAGCGAAACGACGCCGGAACCAGCGCGGTTGACCACGAGGGCGGTGGAGGCGCTGGTGCCGTTGTTAAGGATACGATCCTCGAACGCGATGCCGCCGGAGCCGGAACCGCCGACGGTGATGGTGGCCGTGCCTGAGCCCAGACTAGTGCCGACGTTGCGATTAAAGGTAAGGGCGGACGAAGAATTGTTGTTGATTGAGAGCGTAGTGCCGCTGGCGCGCATCTGCGTCAGTTGCGTGCCCGAGCCGGGGAGGCCGAAAGACACGGCACCGGCACCCGCCTGCACGGTAATGTGGCTGCCGATGCTTAGGTTGTTGGACGATCCACTGTCGGTGCTGCCGCGGTTGATCTGGGTGGTGCCGGAGGAGACGAAAGTAAGCGAGTTGTAGGCACGGTTTGCGGCCCCCATGTGCGCGATCGCTTCAAAATTCTGATCATTGAGAATGTTCCTATTGAACACGATGTCATCTGTCGCGGTAGGCGCCGCCCCAGGCGCAATCAACGTGTCCGGGTCGGTGGAATAGCTCGCAGCGCTGTTTAGACTAGTCGTCACGTTGTCGGCACCGTTCCAGTAGAAGGTGGCTGCGCCAGCGGTGACGGCGCAGAGCGGAATGGTGAGGAGGGCGCGAAGCAGGTGCTGGGGTGATTTCATGAGCGGGTGGGGGTGATTGGGGTGGGGTTGGCCGGCCAAGAACGCGGAAACACTTCTCAAACTGCGGCGCCGGAAAAGCTGCATGTCGGCGCAAGGGGCGCAGCGCCGGCCATTGATAACGTGTTAGGCAGGCAATGGTCGACGCGGTTCGGGGCGGGCGGTGGCGTGCTGATGTGGCCAGACGGCGTCAGCGGCTGACGCGCAGGCGCAGGAAGCGTCGGGGCTGGGCGGAGACGGAGACCGTGTCGGTGACGATTACCGTGCCGGCGATGTTGGCGGAGCCGGTGCTGGGGTTGCCGTCGACGACGAGCGGCGCCCACGTGCCGGTGAGTTCGTCAACGGCATCCACGGTGTAGACAAGGGCGGGGTCGGCGACGCGGGTATAGGTAAGGGTCAGGCGATCGCCGGAGCGACCGAGGTTGACCGCAACCACGCCGGCGACGGTGGGATCCGAGGCGGTCGCGTATTCGAGGAGGTTGTTCAGACCGTCGCCGTCGGGATCGGCGGTCGTCTCGGCAGAGGGCCCGGTCAAGCCATAGCCGGACGCCCAGGTGACAAAAGGATCGGTGATCGCGGGGCTGCTGGTGACGGACAGGACACCGGTGCCGGCGAAACGGGTGTCATCGATGTAAGTCGCGCCTGAGCCGGTCGCGCCGTAGGTGCCGGCGGCCTGCTGGGTGCTGCCGATATAGAGCGCGTTGACCGTGTCGGAACCGGTGAAGGCAAGATCGAGGCGGGCGTCGATGACGCCGATGTGGACGGCCGAGGCATCGTTGGCGGTATTGGCGCTTTGAATACGCAACGTGCCGGCATCCACGGTGGTGTCGCCGGCGTAGGACAGGGCGCCGGAGAGGGTGAGCTGACCGCCGCCGACGAGCTTCAGCTGGCCGGTGCCGGAGACCGGACCGGTGGCCTCGAGGGTCTTGCCCGCGCCGGGCTCGATGGTGAGGCCGGGGAACAGGTTGAGGTCCGCGTTTACGGTGCCGGTGTTCAGGGCCTGGCCCATCGTGACGGAGGCGGCGCTGGCGGAGGCGAGGCCGATTTTTCCACCTGCATGGTTGGAGCTGATCTGGCCGGAGCCGAAGGAGGCGGGATCGTTGACAAACACGCCGCCGAGGGAGGCGAGCACGAGGCCGCCGGAGAAGGTGTTGGCGCCGGTGAGGACGACGACGCCATCGCTGGTCTTGGTGACGGAGCCGGCGCCGGTGATGGGTGCGGCGACGACCGCGCCGGTGTCGACCAGACGGTTATCGAGCGTGAGCGTGCCGGCGTTGTTGACGGCGGCGGCGGCGGCGAGCGCCGGCGCGGAGAGCTCCATGCGCCCGTTGTTGATAAACGTGCCGGTGAAGGTGGATGGCGTGCTGGTGATGACGCGCACGGTGCCCGTGCCGGCGGTGGTGATGGTGCCCGCGCCGGAGACGGGGCCGGAGAGAACAAGGGAGCCGTTGGCCGCGGCGCTGAGGGTGAGGGTGTGGCCGGCGGTGACGACCACGGGATTGGCGATGTCGGGGCTGTTGAAATTGAAACGATGGGCGAGCGTGTTGGTCGCCGCAGTCTCGCCGGCCACGCCCACGGTGATGACGCCCGAGCCGCGGATGTTGCCGCCGTTGATCTGCACGGTGGCACCGCGCAGCAGCACATCGCCATCCCACTGCATGCCGTTGTAGACCGTGGGCTCGCTGGTCACGGGGTCGAGCCCGTCGCGCACGATGCCGGAGGCCAGATTATAGGTGCGGTTGGAGCCCAACTCGACCGAACCTCCTACGATCTGGAGCGCGATGCCGCCGGCGGCGGTGACGTTCTGCGCGGTGGTGTCGTAGGACATCTGCGTGCCGACGTTGGCGGAGAACACGAGCTTGCCCGCGCCGGTTTTGCGCAGGGTGTTAAACGTCTGCGGATCGCCGCGCAGCACGCCTGGACCGGCGCTGACGCCGGCAGCGGAGACTATGCCGGAAAGCGTGGCGGTCGCGTCGGCGGCGACTTGGATCGTGGCGTCGGCCTGGCCGATGCCGAGGTTGTTGGCGAGGGCGGTGACGACGGGGGCGATCTCGAGGGTGACGCCATCGAGGGTGGCGCTCGGCGTGCCGAAGGCGCCGGGATGGGAGAGGCGGACGACGCCACCGGTGGCGGAGAAGCCGCCGGAAAGCGTGTTGGCGGCTTCGAGGGCGAGCGTGCCGGCGCCGGATTTGGCGAGGGTGGTCGCGGTGACGGAGCCGCTGGTGAACGTGACGAGGCCGGTCTCGTTGGCCACCGCGACGGAGCCGGCGGTGACGCCGCCCGCATCCACGGTGAGGGTGGCGGGCGTGGAGATGGTGACGTTGTCGTTGGTCGCGAAGGCGGACGGAGCGGACGCGAAGGTCCACGGGGTGTTGCCGGCGGAGGTGTTCCACGCGCCGTCGCCGCCGCCCCAAACAAGATCCTTGGCGGAGCCGCCGGTGACGGTGCCGAGCAGGGTGAAGTCGTCGGTGCCGGCGCGACCGATGCCAAGGCGGCTCGCGGACGTGCCTCCGTAAACGACCAGACGCCAGTGCAGCGTGGCCGGGCCGGACTCGCCGGCGGCGAGCACGATGGGCGTGACCGCCATGGTGTCGTCAAACGCGGGACCGGCGGAGGTCAACACGGCGGTCACCGTGGCGGTGGAGCCGGTCTTGGTGTAGGTGACGCCGTCGGTGCTGTAATAGAGTTCGGCGCTGGTGGGGCCCACGCTGGTGCGCGAGAGATTGAGTCCGGTGATACCGTTGAAGTTCGCGGTGTAGCCCGCCTCGACCGTCGTGGTCCACGAGAAGTAGTTGCCCGCCGTCTGGGCCTCCGTGGCGTCGGCCACGAGCGCGTAAGTGCGGTTCCAGGTGCTGGCGGGCGAAGTGGAGTTGCCCGTGCTGCCTCCGCCAGTGATCGCGCTCCCGCTCAAGCCCGCCGCAAGCGAGGCGGGGGCGGAGCCGCTGGAGGCACCGGTGGTGCCAGTCACATCCCAGGTAAGCAGCGATGCGCCGAACGAAACGGAGCCGAGACCTAGCAAGGCATGCAGCAACGCGGCGCGGGCGGCGGACGAAACGGCGCAATGGGCGGGACGAAAGCGGGCGAAACGAGTCATGGCGGGTGGGAAAACGGGGCAAACACAGATACGGCGCAGCCCGATGAGGGACTGGGACGCGAACGAGGTATAGGGGCGCGACAAATCTGAGCCCGACAAGAGACGGGCGCAGCCGCGACCTTTGCTAACGTGTTATTCCAAACAGATGACCGCCCTTCAGCGCGGACCGTAGATTCGCAGCTCGGCCGAGCGAACGACGGCCGGAGCGGGCGCCTCGCCGGCGGCGGAAGCGGCGGACCCGGCGGCCACGATCTGGAAGGACAGGGGCGTGCCCGGATGGGCGAGCACGTGGCGGGTGATGTCCACCACGCGCTCGGCAGCGTCGGCGGTGGCGATGAACTGGCCGAGCACGTCGGCCTGGATCGGGTCTCCCGCTCCGGCGCGCACTTGCAGGCGTCCGCCCTCGACGACGGGCTCGGCGCGCAGCGCGAGCAGCACGCGAACCGCGCCCCGGGGCCTGGGCAGCGCGGGAGCGGAGAGCAGGCCCTGTCGTGATTCCGTGGATACGGGCAAGGTGGCTGCGAGCGCCCCGGAGAGGGCGGGGCGCACGCTGAGCAGCGTGACCGACGAGCCGGATACGGGTAACGCGAGCCGTCCGTCGGCGGGCAGCGGCAGGACGGAGCGCAGGTCGCCGTGGTGCGCCTCGCTCACCTCCTCGGCGAGGACAAGCGAACCGGCGGGCAGTCCCCAGGAGGAGAGATCGACCGGCAGAGTGTCCGCCTTGGGATCGAGGTGGGTGAGGAGCAGATGATGGGTGCGGTCGGTCTCGTCCAAACTCGCGGCGGCGTGAAGCAGACCGCCGGTGAGCGCGGGCGGAACGAGACGGGCGCGCGCGCCGCCAAAACCCCGGGCAAGCAGGCGCACGACCTCGGCGCCGCGCGTGCTGGCGACGATGTTTTGCAGGGGATCGCGCAGGCCGACTAGATGGGTGCCGTTTTTCTTCACCCCGCCTTCAGGGAGGGGCTCCTGGGTGAGACGGAAAATGTAGATCTCATCGATGCCCGCGTTGACGTAGGCGGCGGCGATCGCGCCGAAAGGCGCGTAGTAGGTGGGAGAATCGAGCGTCTCGGTGGTTTTGTTGAAATTAGCGGCGGTGCTGACGTTCATCTCGGTGACGATCAGCGGCAGTTCGCGTCCGCCGTTGCCGGCGGCGACGAGGGCGCGCAGGCGGGGAATGCCCTCCAGGACGCGGTCCGGCGCGCGGCCGTAACTTTGGAACGAATAGACGTTGTAGAGCGCGTCGAAGGCATCGCCGCGGCCCGGGAAATCGTCGCGACGATGCCGCGTGATCAGCTCGCCCCAGCCGGTCTCCAGATCGCGGGTATCGGGCCGGCCGGAACGTTTTTCAAAAACGAGCAGACCCGCGCTGACGGGCGCGCCGAGGCGAAGCGAGAGAGACTTCCCCTCGGCGCGATTCACGTCGGCCAGGGCGGCGCGGAGGGCGTCGGCACCGAGCTGATGACGACGCAGATAGTCGGCCTGGCTGATGTGTTTGCTGTGCGGGTGATCGGGCTCGTTGAAGAGCTGGAAACGCTCCACGTCGTAGGTCGAAGCGAGGTAGCGGGCGTTGAGATAAATCCCGCGCCAGTAGGCCCAGCGGCCATGCCAGTCGGGCGAGCCGTCGGCGCGCTCGAACGGATAGGCGCGGGTGTTGTGGTTCAGCTGGACGAGCACGGTGAGGCCGTTTTTGCGCAACTCGGAAAGCGAGTGATGCAGGCCGAGAGT
>JALOTV010000291.1 GCA_025457685.1 Opitutaceae bacterium | reverse complement strand
GGTGACCTGCGACGATCCCACCCGCGCGATTTTTGAGGAGCTGGTGCGCGGCGGTTTCCTGGGCCGCACCGCCATCGGCCTCGACTACTTCGACGCCTCGATCAACCGCATCGCCGCCTGGGTGATCGGCACCCGCGCCGCGCAGAAGGCGCTCCTCGCCGCGCTGCTCGAGCCCGCCGCCCAGCTCCGCGCCGCCGAGAAGTCCGGCAACCACGCCCTGCGCCTCGCTCTCTTCGAAGAGAGCCGCTCCCTCCCGCTCGGCCCGATCTGGGACGAGTTCTGCAAGCGCCACAACACCCCCGGCGGCCTCGGCTTCATGGCCGAGATCGCCGCCTACGAAAAGTCCGTGCTCTCCAAGCGCTGAGTCTGAGTCTCCCCGAAAACCTTTCCCTTTTCCAACATGTCCTCGTATTCATACGTCAACTACAGCTGGGATGACGCCAAGGCGGCCTCCCTCGATTCCGTCGGCCGTCTGGTCTATCGCTCCAACATCCTCGGCAGTGACCAGCGCATCACCAACACCGGCGGCGGCAACACCTCCTCCAAGCTCACCGGCAAGGATCCGATCACGGGCAAGGACGTCGAGGTGCTCTGGGTGAAGGGCTCGGGCGGCGACCTGCGCACCGCCGGCCGCGAGTTTTTCTCCAGCCTTTACCAGGAAAAACTCCTCGCCCTCCAAGGCGTTTACAATGCCCGCCCCGACAAGGGCCTGAAGACCCAGGCCGAGGACGACATGGTGGCCATGCAGGCCCACGCCACCTTCAATCTCAACCCTCGCGCGTCCTCCATCGACACGCCCCTCCACAGCTTCCTGCCCGGCAAGTTCGTGGACCACATGCACCCGAACGCGATCATCGCCATCGCGGCATCGGCCAACTGCGAGCGCCTGACCAAGGAAATCTTCGGCGGCCAGATGGCCTATGTGCCCTGGATGCGCCCCGGCTTCGAGCTCGGTCTCGCCATGCAGAAGATCTCCAAGGAGCAGCCCAACGTGAAGGCCATCATGATGGGCCAGCACGGCTTCATCTCCTGGGCCGATGACGAAAAGGCCTGCTACACCTGGACCCTCGACTGCATCGAAAAGGCCTCCGCCTACATCGAGTCGAAGTATCAGGCCAAGGGCGGCGACGCCAAGGCCTTTGGCGGCCAGAAATACCAGACTCTCCCCGAGGCCCAGCGCCGCGCCACTCTCGCGTCCATCCTGCCTTGGCTGCGCGGTCAGGTTTCCCAACAGAAGCGCTTCATCGGCACGGTGCAGGACGACGAGAAGATCCTTCGCTTCGTCAACTCGGCCGACGCCCCGCGCCTCGCCGCGCTCGGCACCTCCTGCCCCGACCACTTCCTGCGCACCAAGATCAAGCCGCTCTACGTGGACTGGAATCCGCAGACCGAGGACGCCGCCGCGCTCAAGCTCAAGCTCGCCGCCGCGCTCGACCAATACCGCGTCGATTACACCGCCTATTACAACGTCTGCCGCCGGGCCAACTCGCCCGCCATGCGCGATCCGAACCCCACCGTGGTGCTCATCCCCGGCTTGGGCATGATCGCCTGGGGCAAGGACAAGTCCGAGAGCCGCGTCACCGCCGAGTTCTACAACTGCGCGGTCGAGGTCATGCGCGGCGCCGAGGCGATCGACAAATACATCGCCCTGCCGCAGCAGGAGGCCTTCGACATCGAGTATTGGCTGCTCGAGGAGGCCAAGCTCCAGCGCATGCCCGCCGAGAAGGAGCTCGCCCGCCAGGTCATCATCGTGATCGGCGCCGGCTCCGGCATAGGCAAGGAGACCGCGCATCGCCTGGTGAAGGACGGCGCCCACATCGTGTGCGTTGACCTCAACGAGGCCGCCGCCCAGGCCACCGCCAAGGAGATCACCGACAAATACGGTCTCGGCATCGGCGTCGCCGGCACCGGCATCTCGAACTGCGGCCTGGCCATCGGTCTCGCGGCCAACATCACCGACCGCGCCTCCATCCGCGCCATGCTCGATCAGGTCGCGCTCGCCTACGGCGGCTTCGACTCCATCTGCGTGACCGCCGGCATCTTCGTGCCGTCCGACACCACCGGCCACATCCCGGACGACAAGTGGGCGCTCACCTTCAATATCAACGTCACTGGCAGCTACCTTGTCGCAGACGAGGCTTTCAAGACCTGGAAACAGCAGGGCCTGCGCGGTAACTTGGTGCTCACCACCTCGGCCAACGCCGCCGTGGCGAAGAAGGGCTCGCTCGCCTACGACACGTCGAAGGCCGCCGCCAACCACCTCGTCCGCGAACTCGCCATGGAGCTCTCGCCCTTGGTGCGCGTGAACGGCGTCGCCCCCGCGACGGTGGTGCAGGGCTCGGCGATGTTCCCGCGCGACCGCGTCATCGGCTCGCTCGCGAAATACGCCATCCCCTACAAGGACGACGAGGCCACCGAGTCGCTCGTCACGAAGCTGGCGCAGTTCTACGCCGACCGCACTTTGACCAAGAGCCCCATCACCCCGGCCGACCAGGCCGAGGCGTATTTCCTCCTGGTCACGCAGCGCCTCAGCAAGACCACCGGTCAGATCGTCACGGTGGACGGAGGTCTGCACGAAGCCTTCCTGCGCTGAGCCCCGTGCATAACGGACTCAGGGCGTCGTGGTGACGCCCGCGCGCGGCCGGTCTGTGGTGGACAAGCCGCGCGCCGCAGGGCCATTCAGCCCAAAACTCCAAAAGCCCGCGACCGATCTGGTCGCGGGCTTTTTTTGCGCCCCTTCGCGGTCTTGGCGTCAAAAAAATCCGAAAAAGCTAGGGGAGGGGGCGACTTTAAGGGGACAGTGATCCTAGCGCCTCTTGCCCTCAGAACGTCGCGATCGCCCGGGCGCTTTCCAGCGCCACCCAACCCAGCCCGCCCGCGCCGGCCAGCGTGAGCAGGGCCTTGATCGCCTTTTGGCGGCGCAGCTTGCGGTCGAAGCGATCCGGACGGCGCGCTTCGAAACACCCGCTGGCGTCCACGAAGCTCACGAACTGCGCGTTGCGGATGGGGGTGCGGCGTATGCTCGCGTTGTCCACCCGACCCATGCGGATCGCCGGACGACGGAAGAGATTTTTGAGCACGCGCAGCATCGGGAAAACGGAGTGCGCACAGAGGGCGAATTTGGAGTGGTGTTCGCAAGGGCAAATCCGCCATACCTGCACCTTTTCCATCCGTCTTACCGACCATCCCTCCTCCGCCATGCACCACTTCCGCTACGTCGGCCAAAACCTGCAGTGCGAAAACGTCGATCTCGCCGAGATCGCCCGCCTCTACGGCACCCCGACCTACGTCTATAGCTCGGCCACCATGGCGGACAACTACACCCGCCTGGCCGACGGCCTGAAGGGCCTCGACCTCCAGATCTGCTACGCGATGAAGGCCAACTCCTCCCTCGCGATCCTGCGCCACTTCGCCAACCTCGGCGCGGGCTTTGACCTCGTCTCCGGCGGCGAGATCCAGCGCGTGCTCGCGGCGGGCGGCGACATCAAGCGCTCTGTCTTCGCCGGCGTCGGCAAGACTGAGGCCGAGATCAAGCTCGCGCTCGAAAACGGCATCTTCGCCTTCCACGTGGAGAGCGAGCCCGAGATCGCCCGCATCAACCACGTCGCCGGCAAGCTCGGCGTGAAGGCACCCATCGCCATCCGCATCAACCCCGACGTGGACGCCCACACCCACGCCAAGATCACGACCGGCAAGTCGGACAACAAGTTCGGAATCCCGCTCGCCCACGCCGCCGCCGCCTATGAGACCGCCGCGCGTTTCCCCCACATCCAGATCAAGGGCGCGCAGATGCACATCGGCTCCCAGCTCACCAGCCTCGCGCCACCTACTGGTCCATCGGCGGCGGCATCGGCATCATCTACAAAGACGCCCTCGCCAGCGGCGACGCCGCCTGGTGGAGCGCCCAGCCGCCCGAGAGCCGCCCGCTCACCCCCGAGGCCTATGGCGAAGCGCTCACCCCGCTGCTCGCCCCCCTCGGCCTCAAGATCCTGCTTGAGCCCGGCCGCTACCTCGTGGGCAACGCCGGCGTGCTCCTCTCGCGCGTCGAGTTCCTTAAGCGCGGAAAGGGAGAACTTCCTCATTGTGGACGCCGCCATGAACGACCTCGTGCGCCCCGCCATGTATGACAGTTTCCACGAGATCGTGCCGCTCCGCCGCGACAGCGCCCGCGCCGCCATCACCACCGACATCGTCGGCCCGGTGTGCGAGAGCGGCGACTGTTTCGCCAAGGATCGCCAGATCCAGGAGGTCGGCGAGGGCGAGTTCATCGCCCTGCTCAGCGCCGGCGCCTATGGTTTCACCATGGCCAGCCGCTACAACACCCGCAGCCTCGCCGCCGAGGTGCTGGTCAAGGGCGCGGCCAGCGATCTGATCAACGCTCGCGAGACCTTCGCGCAGCAGATCCAGAACGA
>JALOTV010000290.1 GCA_025457685.1 Opitutaceae bacterium | reverse complement strand
GGCCGTCCACTCGCCGCGCACGTCGTCCTGCGGCGTGCCCGCGACTTTGCGGCCGACGCCGAACAGGCGGATGCGCGGATGCGTCGCGGCGGCCACCGCCTCGGCCCCGCCCTCGGCGCGCGGGAGCTTGAACTCCATGTTCGACTGTCCGGAGCAGAGCCAGACGTCGCCGGCCAGCAGGTCGCCGAGCACGAATTTGTTTTTCCCCTGCACGATCAGGTCGGGAATTTCACCCGCCGGACGCGCCGGCAGCTCCACCGCCCAGCGCCGGTCGGGGGCGGCGGTGGTGCGGACGACCGCGTCGCCGTGCGTGACCGTGACGGCCTCGCCGGGATCGGCCCAGCCGCGCAGGCGAATCGGCACGTCGCGTTGCAACACCATGTGCGACCCGTAGCTCGCGGGCAGTGACACGTCGGCGAATGCCGCCGTCGCGCAGGCGAAGAAAAACAGGGCACGGGCCAGGAAGGACTTTTTCATAATATAGTGGGTGTGGTCGCGCTCAGCGCACGCGCAGACGGTAAAACACCCGCGCGCCGGGCGCGGCGGGGTCGAGATGGGTTTGTGGTCCGCCCGCGCCGGCCACGGTGGCGATGGGCGTCCAGTCGGCGAGGGCGAGATCGGACGCGCGCTCCACCGTGTAGGTTTTTCCGGATACGCCGAGCCATGCGATCTCGCGGCCGCCGGTCACGGCGCGCAATTCGGCGATGCGAAACCACGATACCGGATCGAGCGGCGCGGTGCCGGCCGCGATCTCATCGCCGTCGGGCTGGCCGTCGCGGTCGGTGTCGGGCAGGTCCGGGTCGGTGCCGAACTCACCCAGTTCGGCCTGGTCGCTCAGACCGTCGCCGTCGGAATCGACGTGAAACATCAGCCGCAGGCGCGGGCCGGGATTCGCCTCGGTGGCGCCCTCGCGCGAGACGATTTGCAGGCCGTCGGGCTGCACGTCGCCGATGGCGCCGGTGGCGATGTCCACGTCCCAGCGGTTTTCCTGCGCGATGAGGAAGCTCGCCGCCCCGGCGGCCAGGCGGTCGCGCACGTAGGCGGTCACGTCGATGCGTCGCGTGGTCGGGGTAGGGCCGCTCACGACGAGCTGGCCCTGGATGCGCGCGTTGACCCCCGCGCCGGCGACGACGTTGTGGCGGATAAGGCTGCCGGCGGCGACGTTCTGGCGGAGGTTGGTGACCGAGGACCACCGCACCGACGCATCGGACCACGCCGTGTCCTCCAGTCCGTAAACGAAGGCCTGCGCGATCGCGTCGGCGGTGATCGTGCCGGCCTCGACTTCGAGCAGCGCGAGCTGGAGATCGGGCGCGTGGCGTGCGGGCAGCGCGAAGCGCAGCAGGCCGGCGTTGCGCGCGTTGGCGTTGGTGGCGTCGTTTTTCACCAGCACGCGGGACGAGGTGCCGTAGGTCAGGTTCCTGTTGGCCCCGTCCTTCACCATCGCGTCGTCGGTGGCGCCGAGCACGAGGTCGGGCGACGAAGGGCGCGTCTCTAGTGTATAGAGCCACACGCTCCTCGCCGGCTGGGTGCGGGCCGGGATGCGCCCGGCGCTGATCTTCGTGTAACCGGACGTCGCGACCGCGCCGAATACACCGGAGCCGACCTCCTCGAGCAGCACGCGCGCCCCGTCCGCGACCGGCCACGCGGAGACGTCGATTCTGAGCGGCACGGCTGATGCGGATTCGTTGACCGAGAAAATGTAGTGCCGGCCAGTGGCGGGATCGCGCCCGGCGAGGAGGGTGAGCGCGTCGAGCGAGCCGTCGGTGGTGAAGCTCACCAAATCGCGGCCGGGGGCGAAGCCCTTGATGAACAGCCGCCAAACCTCGGCGCCATGCGTGGGACCGCCCTGCGGGTAGGGAAAGTTGTTCAGGTCGGCGTAGTGCATGCCGTTTTTCGCCACGCCGGACGGGTTCGCGGCGTTCTCGGTCTGGGTGAATTTGAAGACCCACATCTCATCCAGACGGTTGCGCGCCAGCTCCGCGGCGATGGCGCCGAAACGGGAAAACTTGTTCGGCGAGTCCATCGTGTCCGAGGTGGTCTCAAACGTCGCGCCGGTGTTTACGTTGAACTCCGAAATCGCGAGCGGCAGGGGCGTCTCGCCTGGCATGGCGGCGGTGACGGACGAGCGGGTGGATGCGACGCGCGCACCGAAATCGGCCGCGGTCGCGCCGTATTGGTGGTAGTTGTAGCGATCAAAGAGCAGGAAGTCGGCTTTCGTCTCGCCGAGGAAATTCACGTGGCGGTTGTCCAACGCGAAGCCGCCCCACGTGGAGTTGAAGACCGAGTTGGCCGTCGTTGGCGCGTAGAGCAGCGGCACGAGGGCCTTGCCGTGGCGGGTGTTGACGTCGGCGATCGCGCAGCGGATGGCGTCTGAGGCGAGCTGCAGGCGCATGAGCCAATTCGCCGGCGTGAGTCCGCCCGCGTTGGGGTGGTCGGGCTCGTTGAAGGTCTGGTAGCGGCGCACGTCGAAGTGCCGCCCGAGGTGGTAGGCCATCGCATAGTAGTGTTTCCACAGCCGCCATTTTCCGCCCCAGTCGTCGGTGTCGGCGATGGGCAACTGGTTCTCGCTCGCGCTCACCTGCATCAGCATCTCCACGCCGAGTCCGCGCAGGGTCGAGACGCTGTGGTCCACGCGAAAGCCGCCGATGTCCCGGTTCGCGAAACGGTCCTCGAGCGCAGGCCAGTTGAACCACGTCGAGGAAAGCGGGTCGACGCGCAGCGCGGTGCGCGCGGCGAGAAAGGCCTCCCGGCTCGCGACGTTGTTGGTGCTCATTGCCGGAAAATTATTCGGCGAGAGAAACATGCGCGCCGCGTTCACGCCCGCGTAGCGCCACCAGTCTGGTGTGTTGGCCCCGGGCATGAAGGTGCCGAGATTGTAGCCGAGCAGCGCGGGCGTGGCGGCTAGGCGGGTCGCGCGCACGGTCAGATTGGGCGGGGCGGGCGGCGGGCCGGGCTCTACCACTAGCGTCAGCCGGATGCGCGAGGCGTCGTTGGTGAGCGCGTAGCGGGAGATGTTGCCCAATGAAATGGCGGCGGAGGCGTTGAGGCGAAAAAACACCTCGGCGCGTCCGCCCGCCGGCGCGGTGCCTCCCGCGTAGAGCAGATCGAAAAACGGTCGCACGCCGGCCTGGAAAACCTTGGGCAACACGTTGCCCGCCGTGCCGTCGGTCGTGGCCGGGGTCACGACATTGTCGGCCAGCTTGGTCTGGGTCGCGTCGGTGTTGGCGCTGAGGAAAAGGGAGGTGTCCGTCGAGCTGACCGGCGCGAAGCCCGGATCGTTTGCGCCGAGGCCATACACATCGATCTCGGGCGGAGTGCCGGAGCGCACCGCGACCTCGAACTCCAGGGTCGCGGCATGGATCGAGTGCCCGGCGGGCAGGAGCGGCAGCGCGAAGCCGAGCACGACGTTGCCATGGACCTTGGTCGTGGTGCCGCCGCCCACCCCGAGAAAACCCTCGCGCCCGGCGACTGGAAAGGTCGGGGCGAAGGCCGCGCTCGCGTAGTAGCCCGTCGCTACGCCGTCGGCCTGGCGTTCGCCGATCACCTGATCCATCGAGGAGGGGGGCAGCACCAGCGTCTCCGCCCGCGCTCCGATGACCAGCAGTATCCAAAATATCCCGACAAATGTCCGCCTGCGAACGAGGGAGACGCGAAAGGACGGACGAGAACTAAACGGGGAGCACATGGGGTGGGCGCTGCGCGCAAGGTCATCCGCCCGCCGCGCGGTCCGAAGCCCGGATCCGACTAACGTGTTATCAATCGCGGCCGTGCCTCGAGGGTGCAGCCGGATTTCAACGTGTTAGCCATTCTCCGCTTTGCGCTTTTCCATCCATGCGGCTCGCTGGGTGGCCGCATGATACCCCGCATCGTTTCTCCTCTGGTCGCCTTGCTCGCGCTGATGTCCGCCGCCCCCGCCTTTTCGCCCGCCCAAAATCGCGTCGAGGAGGATCTGCGCGCCGTGCCGGATCAGGTTGCACCCGAGATCGCGGGGCTCCGTCGCACCGGACCCT
>JALOTV010000289.1 GCA_025457685.1 Opitutaceae bacterium | reverse complement strand
GGCGGGGATCGCAACGGCGTCACCTACGCGCCCGCCGCTCCGGTTGACCAGAGCTTTGAGGTCACCCTCGGCCCGCCGACGCAGACTCAGACCATCACCTTCGCCCAGCCGCCCGCCCTCACCTACGGCGTCGATCCTGTCACGCTTAGCGCCACCGCCAGCTCGGGCCTGCCCGTGGCCTTCGAGCTGGTCTCCACCGTGCCCGCCGGCATCGCCACCCTCGAGGATGGCGTGCTCACCGTGCTCGGCGCGGGCCGCATCACCGTCCGCGCGGTCCAGCCCGGTGCCTTCCCCTTCAAGGCCGCCGCCGCCATCACCCGCACCATCACGGTCAACAAGGCCCCGCTCGCGGTCTCCTTCGAGTCCGTGTCGCGTCTGGTGCGTCAGCCCAATCCCGCCTTCACCCCGGTTTACTCCGGCTTCGTAAACGGCGACGAGCAGGCCGACCTCGCCTCCACCCGCCCCACGGGCCGCACCACCGCCTCCGCCAGCAGCCCAGCCGGCCAATACCCCATCACCCTCTCCGGCGGGCTCGATGCCAACTACCGCTTCGTCGCCGGCGCACCCGCATTCCTCACCGTCGAGGGCTTCGGCGGTGCCTACGAGGCCTTCCTGGTGGACGAACTGGGCAGCCCGCTCGGCAAACTCGAGCTGCTCGTCCCGGCCAACGCCCTCACCTACACCGGCGTGCTCAACCTCGCCGCCGAGCCCGCGTCCATCGCCATCCGCGGCACCCTCGCCGCCACCGACGGCACGGCCGCCACCTCCACTTGGGTTCGCACCACCAACGGCGTAGCCGCCCTCTCGCTCTCCCTCATGATCGAGGGCGACATCCTCACGGCCGACCTCGAGCGCAACGGCGAGCCCTTCCTCTCCGCCGTGGACGGCTCGCGGCTCTTCACCCAGCCCACCGTCGCCGGCCGCAAGCAGCCCGCCCCGTGGATCGGCGCGCACACCCTCGTGCTCCGCAATCCCCTGCCGCTCGACGAGTCCGATGCCCGCGCCCTGCCGCTCGGCGCCGGCCACGCCTCGGCGTCCATCGCCGCCACCGGCGTGATGACCCTCACCGGCAAACTCGCCGACGGCACCACCCTCACCACCACCGCCAAGGCCGACGCCGATGGCGTTTACCGGGTCTTCGCCCGGCCCTACGCCCGACGCCTGCAGTCCGTCGTCGCCGGCGAACTCGCGCTAGAGGCCCACCCCGATCAGACCCGTTTCCGCAACCGCTTCTTTGTCGGTGCCGGCGACTCCTCCCTGATCTGGACCAAGGCCGCCCTCCCCTCCACCGGCACCCAGGACAAGGCCTACCGCGCCGGCTTCGAGGCCCGCGTCCAAGCCGTCCTCGATCCCTGGCTCGCGCCTTCCGCGCGCGTCGCCACGATCAACGGCGTGAGCGTGCCCGCCGGCACCTTGGTCCAGCGCCTCGGTCTCGCCGAGCTCGCCACCGCCGCCTCGTCCGTCGCCACCACCTTCGTGCTCGAAGACGAGTCGGCTCTCGGCGCCCGCGCCGCGTTCTTGCCCGCCACGCTCAACCTCTCGGCCCTCGGCGCGTTCACCGTGCCCGCGCCCTTGCCCGTCGCGGTCAACAACCCGGCCTTCACGCTCCGGGTCACCCCCACCACCGGCGCATTCACCGGCAGCTTCACCTTGAGCGACATCCCCGCCGGCACCACCCGCGCCGTCGTCCGCAAGGTCACCGTCTCCGGCACCCTGCGCCAGGGCCCCGAATCCGAAACCGCCACCCTCGGCCACGCCCACTTCCTCCTCGACCCCGTGGTGGGCGACACGTCCACCGAACAAGTCTCCGGCGAACTCCAGCTCTCCCCCGCGAACTGAGCGCCGGCTCGTCCACGGTTACGCAGGCGGGCGGCACCAAGCGCGGGTGCCGCTCCGCCGTGGCGGGCGCTGGAAAATGTGCCTAGTCCTCCAGCTCCACGTTCCAGTAGGCCAGATCGAGGAAATCCTTCCAGCGCTCGCGCTGCTGGTTGTTGAGCACGAGCGAGATAACCGGCCGCCACTTGGGCCGGACCGGCTTGCACACCAAGCGCATGTGCGCCTCGTGCGGCAGGCGGTTCGCCTTGCGCGAATTGCACCGGATGCAGGAGCAGACGATGTTTTCCCACGTCGTGCGCCCGCCCCGATCACGCGGGATCACGTGGTCGAGATTCAGCTCCTCGCGCGGGAACACCTTGCCGCAATACTGGCAGGTGTCCTTGTCGCGCGTGAACACGTTGCTGCGCGTCAGCTTCAGCTCTTTCGTCGGCAGACGGTCGAAAAACGTCAGCAGGATCACCCGAGGCAGCCGGATCGTCGTGCGCGGCGTGTGCACCGTGTCGAGCTTCTCGATCGGGGGATTCGACTGGGAAAAATCCATCCAGTCCATGAACGAGAAAACCCGAAAATCATCCGCATGGTGGTGAACGACGGATGCATGGCCCCGTGCCAACAGGGCAAAGGCGCGCTTGGCGCAAATTACGTTCACCGCCTGCCACAGGCGATTAAGCACCAACACCGGCTGGTCTAGGACGGCCTCCATGTTGGGCCCTATCGGGTAGGGTTCGCCTCCGTGGCTGTCAAGACGCGCCGCCGTCACAAGCGCGTGACGTCGCGCCTTGCCGCCGCTCGCGCCGCGCGATAGTGATTTCTCACGCCCCAGTCCCGTGCTTCGCCCCAGCTCGCTGATCACCAAAGCCCGCCTCTTTCTCGCCCTCGCGCGCCCCTTCTGGCGCTCCGAGGAACGCTGGCCCGCCCGTCTGCTCCTCGGCTCGGTCATCCTGCTCACCCTCGCGCAAAACTGGATCGCCGTGCGGCTGTCCTACTGGAACCGCTCGTTTTTCGACACCGTCCAGCGCGGCGACTACGCCTTTTTCGTCAACCTAGGCGTGGCCATGATCGGCCTGATCTTCTGCTCGATAACCTTCTGGCTCGCCGAGGACTACCTGTTCTCCTCGCTCAAGATCCGCTGGCGGCGCTGGATGACCGACCGCTTCCTGCGCGAATGGCTGGGCGACCGAGCCCACTACCTCGGCCAGCTCGACGGCCACGAGGGCGACAACCCCGACCAACGCATCAGCGAGGACATCCGTTCCTTCGTGTTCACCACCCTTGACCTCGGCATGCAGCTGTTCGGCGCGGTCGTGGGGCTCTGCACCTTTGTAGTTATTCTCTGGATACTCTCGCACGACGGGCCCGCCGCCGCCGCCGGACCCGCCGCCTACCCGTTCCCCGCCATGCCCGAGCACCTCGCGTGGCTGAGCCTTCCCGCCCGCCTGGCCTGGGAATCCTACGTCTCCGCCACCGCCGCCGTCACCTCCGTGCCCGGCCACCTCGTGTGGATCTGCCTCGCCTACTCCGTGCTCGGCATGTGGCTGGTCGGCCGCGTCGGCCGCCCCATCGTCGGCCTGCAATACGAGATGCAGAAACTCGAGGCCGACTTCCGCTTCGGCCTCGTGCGCCTGCGCGAGAACAGCGAGTCCACCGCCCTTGCCGAGGGCGAGCCCGCCGAGCGTCGCAGCCTCGGAGCCAGTTTCTCGCGCATCGTGGGCAACTTCAACGCCACCCTGATCAAGCGCATCCATATCAACGCGTTCAAGGCGGTCTATTACCGGCTATCCGACGTCGTGCCCCTGCTGCTTTCCGCCCCGCGTTTCTTTTCCGGCGCGCTCTCCCTCGGCCAGCTCACCCAGCTCACCGGCGCGTTCGGACGAGTGCAGAGCAACTTCAACTTCTTCATCAACAGCTACGAGACCATCGCCCAGTGGTGGGCCATCGTCCTGCGGCTCGATGGCTTCACCCGCGGCATCGCCCACGCCCGCGTGCTGCGCGAGGCGCAACGCGAGATCTACCCGAGCGGCGTGAGCGAGGACCGCCTGGAGGTCGCCGACCTCGCCCTCTACCGCCCCGACGGACGGCTGCTGCTCGCGCCATTCAGCTTCACCATCCGCCCCGGCGAATCGGTGTTGATCACCGGCCCGTCCGGCAGCGGCAAGAGCACCGTGCTGCGCGCCATCGTGGGCCTCTGGCCC
>JALOTV010000288.1 GCA_025457685.1 Opitutaceae bacterium | reverse complement strand
AAGGAGCGCACCTGGGCCTCGGCGCGGAAGCGCACCTCGCGCTTGGCGGGGTGCACGTTCACGTCCACCCCGGCGGGATCGATCTCGAGAAACACAAAGGCGGCCGGGTAGCGGCCCTTGGGCAGGACCTCGTGGTAGCTCTCGATCAGGCCGTAGGCGAGAGTGCGGCTCTCGACCGGGCGGCGGTTGACGAAGGTGATGGTCTCGTGGCGGGTGGCGCGGCCACCGGAGCCGGGGCGGGCGATGAGGCCGTGGAGGCGCAGGCCGCCCTCGGCGACGTCGATGGGGAGGAGCGATTCGGCAAGCTGGCGGCCGAAGATCTCGCCCACGCGGTCGGCGAGGGCCGGGCAGGTGGGCGAGCGAAAGATCACGCGGCCGTCCTCGATCAGGGTAAAGGCGCAGTGGGGCGCGGCGAGGGCATGCAGGCGCACGGCGGCGACGATGTGGGCGGCCTCGGTGGAGTCGGTCTTGAGAAACTTCCGGCGGGCGGGCACGGAGTTGAACAACTGGGTGACCTCGATGCGGGTGCCGCGCGGGCGGCCGTGGTCGCGCACGTGGACGAGGCGGCCGCCGTTGACGAGGATCTCGGTGCCGGGGCCGTCGGCGGGCGCCGTCTGTAGCAGAAATCTGGATACGCTGGCGATGGAGGGCAGGGCCTCGCCGCGAAAGCCGAGGGTGGAGAGGCGGTCGAGGTCGGCGGCCTCGGCGATCTTGCTGGTGGCGTGGCGCTGGAGGGAGAGCTCGGCGTCGTCGCGCGCCATGCCGGAGCCGTTGTCCTCGACGCGCATGAGGGCGCGGCCGCCGTGGGAAAACTCCACCTCGATGCGGGTGGCGCCGGCGTCGAGCGCGTTCTCCACCAGCTCTTTCACCACCGCGGCGGGCCGCTCCACCACCTCGCCGGCGGCGATCTGGTTGGCGACGCGTTCGGGGAGGAGGCGGACCTTGGACATGGGGCGGCGGGGGGTGGCGGGCAAACGGGTCGCGGGCGCTCCCCGCTACGACGGGCGGGGTGCGGCGACCCCGCCCTGCACGGCATCCTTCAATCGGCGGCGAGCAGCTTGGTCCAGCGGGCGGTCTGGCGCTTGATCTGGGCGGGGCCGGGCATGCCGGTGCCGGCGCGTTTCTTCATCGCGCGGGCGAGGTCAAAGACGGAGGCCCAGTCGTCGCCGTAGCCGGGGTGGCATTTCTTCACCTCGGCGGTGGGCAGGCGGTCGAGCGGCACGCCGAGGGTCTCGGCGAGCTTCACCACCGCGCCGACGGCGTGGTGGGCCTCGCGGAAGGGCACGCCGCGCTCGACGAGGTAGTCGGCGAGGTCGGTGGCCAGTAGTGCCGGATCGGATACGGCGGCGGCGCAGCGGGCGGGGTGCACGGCGATGCCGCCCAGGGTGCCGGCGAGGACCTCGGCGCTGAGGGCGACGGTGTCGAAGGTGTCGAACACGGGCGGTTTGTCCTCCTGGAGGTCGCGGTTGTAGGTGAGGGGCAGGCCCTTCACCATGGTGAGGAGGGCGGCGAGGTTGCCCGCGAGGCGGCCGGACTTGCCGCGCAGGAGTTCGCAGGAGTCGGGGTTTTTCTTCTGCGGCATGAGGGAGGAGCCGGTGCAGAAGGCGTCGGGCAGCTCGATGAATTTGAACTCGGTGCTGGACCAGAGGATGAGGTCCTCGGCGATGCGCGAGACGTGCAGGCCGAAGAAGGCGCCGGCGGCGGCAAACTCGAGGAACAGGTCGCGGTCGGCGACGGTGTCCATGGAGTTCTGGGTGACGCGCGGGCGGCCTTTTTCATCCACGAAGCCGAGCTGCTTGGCGGTGAATTCGCGGTCGATGGGCAGGGTGGTGCCGGCGATGGCGCCGGCGCCGAGCGGGCACCAGTTGGCGTGCTTGGCGACGGAGACGAAGCGGGAGTGGTCGCGCTCGAGCATCTCCATCCAGGCGAAGAGGTGGTGGGCGAGATAGACCGGCTGGGCGCGCTGGAGATGGGTGTAGCCGGGGATGAGCACGTGGCCGTCGCGGGCGGCGAGGGCGAGCAGGGCGCGCTGGGCGGCGCGGATGCGGCTCTGGACCTCGGAGCAGGCCCACTTGAACCAGAGGCGCATATCGGTCGCGACCTGGTCGTTGCGGGAGCGGGCGGTGTGGAGCTTGGCGGCGGCGGGCACGCGCTTGGTGAGCGCCTGCTCGATGTTCATGTGCACGTCCTCGAGCTGCGTGCTCCAGGTGAACTTGCCGGCCTGGATCTCGGCGAGGATGGCGTCGAGCCCGGCGTGGATGGCGTCGCGCTCCTTGGCGGTGATCAGGCCCACGTGGGCGAGCATGGCGGAGTGGGCCTTGCTGCCGGCGATGTCGAAGGGGGCGAGCCGTTTGTCGAAGGACACGGATTCGCTGAAAGTCTGCATGAGCTCGGCCGGTCCGCTGGAAAAGCGGCCGCCCCAGGTGGCCTGAGATTTTTTCGCCATGGTGTGTTGGAGGAAGGAAAGCGGGCAGCAGACGACCGCGCGCCACGCTGGGCAACGCGAAAGCGGGCGCGGCGGCCCAAGCTGGCGGAGACGGCCCGACGCGAGGTCGGGTCCTACGGGGGCGCGCTCAGTCCTCCCAGACGAAGGCGATGTCCTTCACCACCTCGGGCGCGAGGGAGCGGTGCACGGGGCAACCGCGGGCGGCGCGTTCCAGCTCGCCGGCCGGCACGGCGCGGGCCGAGGCGGGGAGCCAGAGCGTGACCGCGAGGCGCGCAATGGCGCGGGGCGGCGTGGCGGTCATCTCCTTGGTCACCTCGTAGCGCAGGGGGCCGAGCTCGTGGCCGTGTTTGCGCGCCATGAGCGCCATGGTCGTGGCGATGCAGGTCGCGAAGGCCGTGGCCACCAGATCGGTGGGGGAAAAGGCCGCGCCGCGCCCCTGGTTGTCGCGCGGGGCGTCGGTGGAGAGCGTGTCGCCCGAAGGCTCGTGCCGGGCGGTGCAGTGCAGCTCGCCTTCGTAGGTGCCGGTGATTTTGACCATGGGTAAACGGGGAATGGGCGCGGGGCGGGTTTAGCGGGCGATATCCGACTGGGTGAGCACGCGGAAACCGCGATTGTTGAGCGATTGGGCGGCCACGTCGGGATCCTCGATGTTGAACACCAGGGCGCTCTTGCCCTCGGGCCGCTTCAGGAAGCTGTAAACGTAGTGGATGTTGATCTCGGCCTCGAGCAGGGCGGCGAGCACCTCCTTGAGGTCGGACTCGTCGTTGATCTCGACCGCGAGCACGTCGCACTCGGTGTAGGGAAAATCGTTGTTCACCATGATCTCGCGGGCGCGGTCGTTGTCGTCGACCACGAGGCGCAGGATGGTGGTGTCGGTGAAATCGAGCACGGTCAGCGCGACGATGTGCACGTCGTTGGCCTTGAGCAGGGAGGTGAGATCGGAGAGGCGGCCGACGCGGTTCTCGGTGAACACGGAGAACTGTTTGACCGGATCGGTGGCGACTTGGGTGGCGTGGGACATGCGCGGCGAAATTGGAGAAGACCTGGCTCGGATCATCGCCACGAAATCCCCTGGGGCGAAAGGCCAAAAACTCGCGCCCGGGACGGATGCACGAAGCATAGGTAGCGGGGAGCGCCCGCGACCCGTCCGGAGAAAGCAAATCGGGCCCCGTGTCGGGAAACAGCTCAGGTTGCGGCCACGGCATTGCGTAGCGCTCGCCCTTGTCACCTGCGACCGGGTGGCGATGAATGGGCGGCATGTCGTCCGCCGTCCCCTCCCCCACCCCATCCTCCGGCACGGTCTCCGGCGCCGCGTCCGTGCCGCCGCTCTCCGCGCTGGGGCGGCGGGCGCATCCGCCGGCCATCACCGCGCTCATGCGCTCCGCGCTCGAGACGCCCGGGCTGCTCTCGCTGGCGGCGGGCTTCACCGACAACGCCACCCTGCCCGTCACCGCGGTGGGCGCGGCGCTCGCCGGCCTGGGCGCCTCCCCAGCTACTTCGTGTTTCTCGAACTGCTCGGCGGCCTGGGCGTGCGCGCCCGCTCGCTGCCGGTGGATGCCGACGGACGGCTCGACGCCCCCGCCCTGCGCGCCCTGCTGCGCGGCCTGCGCGCCGACGGCGAGCGCGCGCGCCTGAAGGCGGTGTATTTCGTGAGCTGGTTCTCCAACCCCAGCGGCCGCACCCTCGACCTCGCGCAGCGCCACGCCCTGGCCGACGCCCTGCGCGCGGAGGACTGCGTGGTGCCGGTGCTGGAGGACGCCGCGTATCGGGAACTCGGATACGACGCCGCCTCGGCCTCGGCCTGCCCCGGCATCCTTGGCGATCCGGCCTGGGACGGCTTTCCCCGCCTCTACACCAGCACCCTGACCAAGCCCTTCGCCACCGGGCTGAAGGTCGGCTACGGCGCCTGCGATTGCCCCGCGTGGCGCGACGCCATGCTGCACGTGAAGGGCCACCACGATTTCGGCACGGGCAACTTCGCCCAGGCGGTGCTTGAGCACGCGCTCGCCACCGGGGCCTTCGACGCCCAGCTCGCCACCCTGCGCGAGGCCTACCGGGCCAAGCGCGACGCGCTGCACGCCGCGCTGATCGCGGGCGGCCTGCCCGCGCTCGGCTGGCGCTGGCAGCGGCCGGACGGCGGCCTCTACCTCTGGCTGGAGGGCCCGCCCGGGCTGGATACGGGCGGCGAGTCCGAGTTTTGCCGCGCCTGCCTGCGCGAGGGGGTGCTCTATGTGCCGGGGGCGCTCTGCCACGGAGACGACGCGCCGCGAAACACCGTGCGCCTGAGCTTCGGCGTGCTCGCCCCCGCCCAGCTGGCCGAGGCCGGCGCGCGCTTCTGCCGCGCCGCCCGGGCGGTGGGGTGAGCCGATTCTTTTACCGCGAATGGACGCGAAGGGAGACCGTGGCATGACTGGAATCACACGCCGCCGCGTCGCGAGGCAGGACACTCAAACCATTCAGATTTTTTGACGCGAAGATCGCCAAGAGACGCAAAGACCCAAGCCCACGCAGTGCCACACTTTGCGACCTTGGTTTGGTCCTTGGCGTCTTCGCGCTGAGATCTGGACCCCTGGAGCGATTGAGATAAACACCAACCGCGAAACCCGGGCACGAAAAAGCCGCGTCTCCCACGGCTCCGAGGGGAGCGGAGCGTGGCAGACGCGGCCAGTTGCGAGCTGGACAAAGGGGCTGCGTGGCCGGGCTCAGACCACGCGACGACGGCGGCGGCCGCCGACAAAACCAAGGGCGGCGACGCCGGCGAGGGCGGCAAACGCGCTCGGCTCGGGGATGGCGGCGGCGTAGTTCAGCACCAAGTCGTTGCCGACCACGCCGAGTTCGAAGGTTCCCGAGTTGAGGGCGTTGGAGAAGCCGGCGGTGCCGTTCAGGGCGGCTACATTGATTTGGAAGTCGGCGCTGGAAAAACCGGTGACCCCGCCGGTCGTGCTGGCCAGCACCCAGCTGTAGTTTTGGGCGTTGTCGAAGTTGATGGCGGCGCCGTTCACGTCGGGGCCGGTGCCGGAGAGCGACCAGAGGTTGATGTTGAATTTGCTCGCGCCGGTGAGGGCAGAGAGGTCGAGCGTGCCGGTGATGGCGAGGGTGTCGTAGCCGGTGCCCGCCACGCC
>JALOTV010000287.1 GCA_025457685.1 Opitutaceae bacterium | reverse complement strand
GGGCAATACGCCGAGGGCGAGCACGAGGTGGCCGCCGGTCCAGATGGCGGCGCCGAGGAGGTGAAGGAAGAGGAGGGTGAAGTGCACGCGGCGGGCGAAGTCGGCGATCAGGCGGTGGTGGGCTCGATGGAGGAGGTGATGTCGGCCTCGCGGATGCGCACGAGGGTGAGGCCGGCGGGGCGGCGAAGGATGGTGTCGGTCCAGGCGTGGCCGTCGTAGGCGTAGCGGATCTGCACGCCGAGGAGGAGGCCGGCGGCGAGGCGGGTGCGGGCTTGTTCGAGGGTGAGGGTGTCGGGGCCGGTGTGCTGGTTGCGGGCGTATTTGGGGAGGACGGCGTGGACGGTGGTGCAGGCGGCGAGGTCGCGGAAGAGGGCGTCGGCGGTGGCGACGTCGAGGATGGTTTGCTGGAGAGCGGGCAGGCGAAGGGGCTCGGAGGTGGAGGTCATGGCGGGAGCGGGGGCGGATGGGTTGACCGGGGTAGGCGAGGAAGGAGACGGAGCCCGAGTGGCGGGAGCAGGTTGGCGCCAGAAGGTGAGAAACTGGCGGCGAGTGGCGGTGGCGGGCATGGCGGCGGAGGCCCGGCCCAATGTTCGTATTACGAACATTGGGCCGAAGGGGGCTGGGGCGGAGTTACGGGAAGGGGTGGAGAGGGGGCGGGAGGGTTTCGCGGGCGGCGTCGGTGGCGTGGCACTGGAGGCAGCTCGATTGCTGGGGGTGCGGGGTTTTGATCGCGCTGGAGCCGCCGGGGCCGTGACAGGAGAGGCAGTTTTGGCGCATCTGGGTGGTGTGCGGCATCGTGGGCGGGGCGGAGGGGTGGGCGCGGGTGCCGCCGGCCGGAGGCGGGAGGCCGGCGAAGGTGTTGGCGAGAACGGGTGTGGCGAGCGGGGCGGGCGGGCAGGCGAGCTGGGAGCCGGGGCCGTTTTGCGGGGCGTGGCACTGGATGCAGCTCGTGTAGGCGGGGTGGCTGAGCTGGGGGACATCGCGCCCGCCGATGCGAGTGGGCTGGCCGTGGCAGGCGAGGCAGGAGAAGGAGGCGCTCTGGTCTATGGGGTGCGGGACGGTGGGCGGGGCGCCGTTGTAGGCGCGGCGCTCGGCACGTGTGGCGAGGATGCGGTCGAGTTCGACGCGGCTAAGCGGCGGGGTGGCGGCGGTGAAGGCGGGAGCGGGAGGGAGGTCGGCGAGGGAGTTTTTCCAGGCGTGGTTGGGCTGGTGGGTGCGCTGGGCGAGGTCGGCGTAGGTCGGGGCCGCGAGTGCGTCGGGTGCGGAGGGGAGAATTTCAGATTTAAGATTTAAAATTTGAGAGGCCGAGCGCGCGGCGGCGGAGCGGTCGGCCTGGAGTTGGCCCATGAAGTAGCCGCTGAGGCCTGTGGTGAAGGCGACGAGCGCGGCGACGACGGCGAGTTTGCGCGCGGGGGATTTCATGGCGGGGTGGCGGGCCAATGTTCGTATTACGAACTTTGGGTGGCGGCGCGGCGGAGGATGCGCACGGCGCACTTTTTGTAGTCGGGCTCCTTGGAGATGGGGCAGGTGTCGCCGAGGGTGATTTGGTTGATGAGGAAGTTCTGGTCGAAGAAGGGCACGAAGACGGAGCCGCGCGGGGGCTGGCCGCGGCCGTCGAGCCAGACGGGGAGATCGAGGCGGCCGCGGCGGGTTTCGAGCGTGGCCATGTCGCCGTTGCGCAGGCCGAGGGCGCGGGCGTCGTCGGGGTGGAGCTCGACGTAGGCGTTGGGCATGGAGCTGCGGAGCTGGGGCACGCGCATGGTCATGGTGCCGGTGTGCCAGTGCTCGATGACGCGACCGGTGCAGAGCCAGAACGGGTAGGCGTTGTCCGGCTCCTCGGTGGCGGGTTCGTAGGGGTTGAACCAGATGAGGGCGCGGTCGTCCTTGGTGACGGAGTGGTAAAACTGGATACCGGCGCCTTTTTTGACGAAGGGATCGCTGAACTCCATGAAGCGGAAACGGGTTTCCTTAAAGGTGCCGTCGGCCTGCTCGACGACGGGCCAGCGGAGGCCGCGGGCTTTGACGAGCTCGTCGTAGGGGGCGACGTGTTTGTGTTTGTGGAAGGTGAAGCGGCGATACTCGTCGTAGAGGGCGCGGTCGGTGTTGATGTCGTAGTAGTGGGCGTAGTCCCAGGCGGGGACTTCGCGGCCGGAAGCGTCGCGGAAGGTGAAGAGGAAGTTGCCGTCGCGGTCCTTCATGCCGGGGTGGCCGAGCTCGTAGAGCCGGCGGGCGAGGGCGAGGGTCATCCAGGCGTCGGGGCGGGCCTGGCCGGGGGGCTCGACTTGTTTGAACCACTGCTGGGTGCGGCGCTCGGAGTTGCCGTAAACGCCGTTTTTCTCGACCCAGAGGGCGGCTGGCAGGATGAGGTCGGCGAGGGCGGTGGTGGCGGTGGGATAGACGTCGGAGACGACGAGGAATTTGTCAGCGAGGGCGGCCTTGCCGTTAAACGTGCGGGCGAGGTCGGGGAGGGTCTGGCCGGGGTTGGTGACCTGGACGAAGACGGTGTGGATGTCGCCGCCCTGGTCGGCGGGGGTGCAGAATTTTTCCCAGAGCTGGACGGTGTGGTAGCCGGGCTGGGGGTGGATGCGGCCGGGGGGGACGTGCCAGAGCTCTTCGCACTCGGCGCGGTGTTCGGGGTTGGCGACGAGGAGGCCGCCGGGGAGGGCGTGGCAGAGGGTGCCGACCTCGCGGGCGGTGCCGCAGGCGGAGGGTTGGCCGGTGAGGGAGGTGGGCGCGTCGCCGGGGCGGCCCCAGTGGCCGGAGAGGAGGTGGATGCCGTGGACGAGGCGGTTGATGGCGGTGCCTCGGGTGTGCTGGTTCATGCCCATGCACCAGAGGCTGGTGATGCGGAGGGCGGGGTTGCCGAAGAGATCGCCGAGGAGGCGTATCTTTTCTGCGGATACGCCGGAGATTTTTTCGACGTAGTCGGGCGTGTAGGGGGCGAGGGCCTGGCGGTAGCCCTCGAAGGTGAGGGGTTCGCCGTTGAGGGATTTGCCCGTGGGGTCGTGGCGGAAGTTGCAGTGTTTTTCGACGAAGGCGCGGTTCCATGTGCCGTTGGCGAGGAGGAGGTGGGCGATGCCGTTGGCGATGGCGAGGTCGCTCTGGGGACGCATCTCGAGGTAGTGGTCGGCGTAGGGGGTGGTGCGGGTGCGGCGGGTGCCGATGTCGAGGAGGAGGACTTTTTCGCCGCGGGTGCGGCGGTCGATGAAGCGCGAGAAGAGCACGGGGTGCATCTCGGCGGGGTTGTTGCCCCAGAGGATGATGACGTCGGCGGCGTCGAGGTCGTCGTAGCAACCGGCGGGCTCGTCCACGCCGTAGACGGAGAGGTAGCCGGTGACGGCGGAGGCCATGCAGAGGCGGGCGTTGGGCTCGATGTGGTTGTTGGAGAGGCCCGCCTTCATGAGCTTCTGGGCGGCGTAGCCTTCGGGGATGGTCCACTGGCCGGAGCCGTAGAAGGCGAAGCCGGCGGGGTTTTTCATCACCCGGCGGGCGAGGATGTCGATGGCCTCCTCCCAGGAGATGTCCACGAGGCCGCCGTCGCGGCGGAGCTGTGGCGTGGTGAGGCGGTCCTTGCCGTAGAGGATGCCGCCGACGTGGTAGCCCTTCATGCAGAGCAGGCCCTTGTTCACCTCGGCTTGCGGGTCGCCCTGGATGGCGACGACGCGGCCGTCCTTCACGCCGACGCGGACGTGGCAACCGGTGCCGCAGAAGCGGCAGGGGGCCTTGTCCCAGCGGACGCCGTCGGCGGTGACGGTGGCGGTGGGCGAGGTGGCGTAGGCGGGCAGGCCCTCCGGCACGGCGGCGCCGAGGCGGCGGGCGATGACGGTGGAGGCGGCGGCGAGCGCGGTGGCGCGAAGAAAGTCGCGGCGTTGCATGGTCGAGGGGGCAGGCGGGGTTGGCGGCGAGCGGTGGGCAATGTTCGTATTACGAACATTGGGGTTGGGTCAGGGGGCGGTGGCGGGGGCGGGGAGTTCGACGAAGACGACCTCGACGAGGCGGACGCCGGGGAGGGCTTCGAGGTCGCGGAAGGCGGCGCGCGGGTCG
>JALOTV010000043.1 GCA_025457685.1 Opitutaceae bacterium | reverse complement strand
CGCGACCGACCTCACCGTCACCACCGTCACCAGCTCCGCCACGATCAACTCGTCCGGCACCGTGACGATCTCCGACGGCGCGTTCTCCGGCAACCTCGTCACCGGCGCGCTCACCAAGGTCACCGCCGGCACGCTCACCCTCTCCGGCAGCAACGCCACCCCCGGCCCGATCACGGTCAACGGCGGCACGCTCGTGCTCGCCAATGCCACCGACACCCTGGCGTCCAACGCCGACCTGATCGCCAACTCCGGCACCGTGATCGATATCCAGGGCAACACCGACACGATCGGCACCCTCACCGTCAACGACGCCGACCTCAACGGCACCGGCCGCCTCACCGCCACCACCTACGCGCTCAACGACGGTGCCATCGTCCGCGCCAACCTCGGCGACGGCACCGCCACGGTGAACGGCGAGGTCCGCGCCCTCTCCACCCTCGGCGTCGGAGCCCTCGATCTCACCATCGCCAACGGCGGCGTGCTCCGCGGCCTCGCCGAGGACGAACTGCCCGGCGGCAACCGCTCCTTCACCATCGACGGCGACCTCACGACCGATGACGGCGGTCGCCTCGCCCCCGGCGCCAGCCCCGGCACGACCATCGTCACCGGCGACTGGACCCAGAACGGCACCTTCGAGACCGAGCTCGCCGGTCTCGCCGGCGCGGGCGTGGCGGGCGGCCACGACCAGATCCAGGTCGGCGGCGTCATCACCCTCGGCGCGACGTCCGTGCTCGATATCCGGCGCGACGGCACCTTCACCGAGCCCGTTCGCGGCGACCTCTTCCGCATCATCGTCGGCGACCTCACCAACCAATCCTTCGCCACCGTCGGCACCCAGTTCTCCACCGGCCTCGTGCTCGACCTGGTGGATGGCACCCTCATCGGCACCGGCCTTCCCGTCCTCAACTCCGCCGGCCAGGTGGACCTCCGCGACATTCCGGGTCTTGATGCCAACACCATCGCCATCGTCGGCGCCTTCCAGGCCCAGGCTTTCTCGGCCGATGCGAACGGCGTGCAGATGAACTCGGCCAACGATCCCCTCATCGGCACCCCTGCCGCCCAGGGCATCCGCGCCCTCCTCACCACCCCGATCGGCGCGGGCAACGGCATCCAGGCCGCCTCGCCCGAGAGCTTCGCCGGCGAGTCCGCCTACGCCGTGCGCGCCACCCGCCACTACGCCGACACCGCGCTCAATTCGCCCGCGCTCGCCCTCGCCGGCGACGTCAGCCTCTTCGCCGCCTACTCCGGCCACTCCGCCGAGACCGACAGCTCCATCGCCGCCGGCGACTACGAGCTCACCGGCTCCGGCGCGCTCGCCGGCGTGCGCATGCCGGTCGGCGACTCGCCCGTCGTGGTAGGCCTCTACGCCGCCTTCGACGAGGGCGACATCCGCTCCATGCACCGCGATGCGGAGGTCTCCGGCCTCACCCTCGGCCTCATCGGCGAGGCCGCGGTCGGCGAGCGCACCGCCGTCACCGCGTCCATCGCCCACGGCGAATACGAGAGCGACTCGCTGCGCAATTCGCTCTTCGGCGGCCGCGCCCGCGCCCGCGACATCGATTCCGACGTCCTCCACCTCTCCGTCGGCCTGCGCCACGACTGGATCAAGGAAAAGAACCGCGGCTTCTCGCCGTATGTGGAATTCCGATACACCGACGCCTCCACCGAGGCCTTCGGCGAGGCCGGCACCTTCGACCGCCTGAACGTCGAGGCCATCGACTACACCAGCCTTGAGGGCGAGCTCGGCGCCCGGGGCTACATCATGGTCACGGAGAAATTCGCCTTCAACGGCCAGCTCGGCGTCGCCCAGGATTTCGGCGATGACGACACCGACGTCGCCGCCCGTCTCGCGGCCGGCGGCCAGCGTTTCGTCGTCAACTCCGAGGGTTTCGGCGCGACCACCGTCTCCGCCGGCCTCGGGGTTAGCTACGATGTCACCGACCGCCTCCGCCTCGGCGCGGGCGTGAAGGCCGGCCTCGTCACCGACGCAGACACCGCGCTGAATTACCACGTCGGCGGCAGCTTCCGCTTCTAAGCCGCCTCACCGCCGCTTTTCCCTCGCCGCCGGAACTTTCCGGCGGCGATATTTTTTGTCCCGCCTTTCCGTTTTTCCTCATGACCAAAATCCTCAGCCACGGCACCCCGCAGCGTCTCATTCGCGACAATCAGTCCTTCCAGCTCGTCGCCCTCATCGAGGGTGCCGGCGCCAACGCCCAGTTCATGCAGAACCTCCAGGTCGTCGGCCAGCAGCGCCAGGCCCACGCCGAGCTGCAAAAGAAACTCGCCGCCGCGCCCGCCGCCGAGGCCGAGGGCCTGAAGTCCCAGCTCGCCCAGCTCGAGGAGCGCCTCGCCAAGAACCTTGAGTTCATGGGCAAGCACTACGGCTACTCCGTCCAGCACAACTACCTCCTCGCCCCGGTGCAGTCCGCCCTCCTGCTCAAGGCCCTCGACGCCGACGGCAAGCCCATCGAGGACGAGGCCAAGGCCACCCTCGTGGCCGAGTTCCACACCACCGAGGCCTACGAGGAGCTCCAGGCCCTCCGCCAGCGCGCCCTCGCCGCCGGCACCGACGCGGCCAAGAAGGACGAGTTCGAGAAGATCAAGGCCGAGCTCCACGAGAAATTCGGCTTCGAGGTCGGCAAACATTACCTCCTCCAGGTTCGCAAGGGCGCGCTCTACGCCACCATCCCGGCCTGAGCGCCATGATGCCGCTGCGCCTGGCCTGGTGGCTGGTCTTGGCGGCCAGCCCGGGCGTCGCCGCCGCCTCGCCGGCCGCGTCGCCCGGCATCGTGCAGGACGAGTCGGCGACGCGGGCCGAACTGCTCGCCCTGCGTCGTGAAATCGCGCGGCATGACGAGCTGTATTTCCGCCGGGGCGCGCCTGAGATCAGCGACTTCGAATACGATGAGCTGAAGCGCAGGCTGCGCGCGCTCGAAGCCGCCGCACCCGACGCCGGCGGGGTGGGGGACGATCGCACCGGCGCCTTCCCCGTCGCGAGGCACGGCGCGCCCATGCTCAGTCTCGACAAGGCCCACACCGACGAGGAGCTGGGCGCCTTTCACGCCCGCATCGCGTCGCGGCTGGGGCGAGAGGACGTGGTCTACCGCGTGGAGCCCAAATACGACGGCATCGCAGTCAGCCTCACTTACGAACACGGCCGCCTGCTGCGCGTGGTCACGCGGGGCGACGGCAGCGAGGGCGACGACCTCACCGCCAACGCTCGCGTGCTGTTGCCCGCCCTGCCAGCGCGGCTGTCCGCGTCGGCCGAAGGCGCGGCGACGTGGCCGGCGCGCGTCGAGGTGCGCGGAGAGGTGTTCATGTCCCTCACCGAATTTGCGCGTCTCAACGCCGAGCGCGAGGCGGCGAGCGAGGCGCTCCATGCCAGTCCGCGCAATCTCGCGGTGGGCACGCTGCGCACCCACGATCCCGCCGACGTGGCCGGGCGTCGGCTGGAGCTGGTGTGCTTCGGCTGGGGCGTCTGGGAGCGCGGAGCGGGCGAGGGGCCTCCGGAGACCTTGGCCAGCTTTGCCGCGTGGTTGGCGGAGCGCGGACTGCCCGTCGCGGGCGGGGTTCAAATCGCGGAGGGCCGGGCGGGCATGCTCGCCGCCGTCGCCGCCGCGCGCGCGGCCTCGGCGGCGGGGGATTTTCCCACCGACGGCGTGGTCGTGAAGTTGGAGCGCGTCGCCGATCAGCACGTGCTCGGCGTGGGGCCGGCCGGGCCGCGCTGGGCGGTGGCCCGCAAATTCGAGCCGGAGCGCGCATCCACCCGCCTGCTCGGCATCACCTGGCAGGTGGGCCGCACCGGCGTGCTCACGCCCGTGGCCGAGCTCGACCCCGTGGCGCTGGGCGGCGCCACCGTCGCTCGCGCCACCCTGCACAACGCCGACGAGATCGCCCGGCGCGATCTGCGCGTCGGCGACACCGTGTGGGTGGCCCGCGCGGGCGAGATCATCCCCGCCATCGTCGGCGTGGACAAGACGCGCCGCGCGGTCGCGTCGCAGCCGTATGATTTTCCGGATACCTGTCCGGCCTGCGCCGCCGCGCTCGCGCGCGAGGACGGGCGCGCGGCCTGGCGTTGCGTCAACGCAGCGTGCCCGGCGCAGGCGGCGCGGCGAATCGCCCACTGGGCCTCGCCGTCCGCCCTCGATCTGCGCGGCCTCGGCCCGGCGCTGATCGACAAACTCGTGGCGGGCGGCGCGGTGCGCGGCCCGGCGGATCTCTACCGCGACGATGCGGCGGTTTTCGCCGATCTCGGATCCGGCGCGGCGCGGCGGCTGCGCGAGGAGATCGCCGCCAGCCGGGCGCGGGCGAAGGCGGACGGGGCGCGCCTGCTCACCGGCCTGGGCCTGCCCGGCGTCGGCCGCGAGTCGGCGCGCAAACTCGCGGAGTCCTTCGGCGGGCTGGCGGAGCTGGCACAAGCGGATGAGGCCCGGCTGCGCGCCGCGGGGCTGGGTCGCGCGACCGCGCAAGGCGTGGCGGAGCACCTGGCCCGCGCCGAGGTGCGGGCCGAGTTTGCCGCCCTTCTCGCCGCCGGCCTTGGCGAGACTTGGGAGACGTCCGGCGCGGCCGGCGTGTTCGCGGGCCAGACGGTGGTGGTGACCGGCCGGCTGGCGCGTTGGACGCGCGCAGAGGTCGAAGCGCGTCTCGCCGCCGCCGGCGCCCGCGTGGCCTCCGATGTCACGGCGGCCACCACGCTGGTGGTGGCGGGCGAGGCCGCCGGATCCGCGCGCGAACAGGCGCGGAAACGGGGCGTCGAGATCATCGACGAGGCCGAGCTCGTGCGCCGTCTAGAAGTGAGGTGAGGAACGCCGCGCCGGCGTGGCCTACTTCGCGAAGCGCAGCGCGCCGTCCTTGCCCGGGGCGAGCTGGGCGCTGCGGTGGGTGTATTCCATGAGCTCGATGCGGTGGCCGTCCGGATCGGCCAGCCAGGCCTGGAGCGAGCCGTCCGAGCCGTTGCGTATTTCTCCCACGGATACGCCTCGGGCGATCAGCGCGGCGCGGTAGTCGGCGAGGCCGGTGACCTCGAAGCACAGGTGCCCGAAGCGGCTGCCGGTCGTGAGCGGATCGAGGTTGCCGCCCCACTGTTTGGCGGAGAGGTGCTGGTCGAAAAACTCGACGAAGGTGGTGTCACCGCACGCGACGTAGGCGCCGAACACCGAGCCGTCGGCGGCGTGGAAGCGGAACTTCACCTCGAGCCCGAGCGCGTCGCGGTAAAAGGCGACGAGCTGGTCGAGGTCGTTGGTGATGAAACAGAGGTGGGCGAGTTTGCGGATCATGGCCTAGTAGCGAAGCTGGGTCCCGATATAGAAGCGAACATCTCCGCGTTCGGTCAGCGCGCCGTCACGGCCGGCGACGGCGAGGGAGGCGGTGACGTTCAGGCCCGGCTTGGCGGCGGCGGCGAGCTGCACGCCGTAGTCCCAGAGGCTGTCGCTCCCGCCGGCGCGGAACCGGCCTTCGCCGCCCTCGATGAAGACGGAAGGGGCGAGCTGCTGTATCCATTTTCCGGCGACGCCGAGGGCGTCGGGGCCGAGGGGGCGGAAGTGCAGAAATTGGATGGCGTAAAAGCCCTCGTCGCCCGCTACCTCGCTGGCCTCGTAGGCGCGCATGGCCTGGGGGCCGCCGATGGCGAAGTTGTCAGAGCCGGCGAGTTCGTCGCCGGTGAGCTGCCAGGAGAGCTGGGTCTCGGTGCTCCAGCCGTCGAGCCCCTGGCCGAGCAGCGGGGCGAGCTGCTGCACGCGGGCGTAGTTGAGGACGAGGTGGCGGGTGGTGGCGTCGCCGGCGGCAGAGTTGTAGAAGTTTTGGAAATCCGCGTCGGTGTTGCGCGCGGTCACGCCTTCGAAGCTGAAGGTGGTGGCGACGGTGAACTGGTTGGTGGCGGTGGCCTCCTTCCAGCCGAAGCGGTTGTCCACCACGAGTTGCACGGAGTCGAAATCGGCCGAGCCCACGACCACGCCGCCGAAGAGGCTCTCGCGTTCGAATTTTTTCAGGAAGGACGTGAAGCCTAGGTCCCAGGTGAAGGCGTCGCGCGCGAGGAGCGGGATCTGGTAGGCGGCGGAGAGCTGGAGCGTGGTGCTGCCGGCGTCGATGCCGGGGATGGTGCTGGACGCGGTGTCGGAGTAGTTGGCGTTGGCGGTGAAGGTGTGGCCCCAGGGGAGCGGCGCGGTGTAGATGAGCGAGTAGTTCTCAAACTCGTTGATGCGGTTGCCGACGGTGGCGTTCCACGAGAGCTGGTGGCTGTCAAAGGGCAGGTAGCCCATGGCGCCGGCGAGCGAGTAGCGGTCGGTGCCGGAGGCCTTGGTGGCGTGGTTGTTGTAGCCGGCCTGCACGGACCACGGGCGCTTTTCGTCGATCTGGATGAGGGCGACGGTCTCGCCGAGTTGCTGGCCGGGCTCGAAGATGACGCGGGCCTGGCGGTAGGGGCCGGCGTTGAGGCGCTTCACCTCGCGGTCGAGCGAGGCCTTGCTGAGCACGGGCTCGGCGAGGAGCGGATCGAGGCGGGCCGCGACCACGCGCTCGCGGGTGCGACGCGGGGCGGTCTCGGAGTAGCCGCCCTGGCCGTCGCCGTATTGCACGCGGTAGGCCGCGAGGGCGAACTCGTTGATCTGCACGCGCAGGCGGCCTTCGACGATTTCCTGCGGCGGCACGACGACGGACATGAGCGGGTAGCCCTGCGCGGCGTAGGCCTCGGTGATGTCCTGCTGGATGAAGCGGGCGTCGCCGAGGGTGAGCGGGAGGTCGCGGTATTTCGCGAGCACGTCGGCGAGCGCGGCGTGCAGGGCGGGGATGCGGGCGGCGGGGACTTTGCTGCGGCCGATAAAATCGACGAAGTCGGACTCGGAGACCTCCGTCGCCGCTTCGGTGCCGACAAATTCCAGCTGCAGACCGGTGAGCGACGGCGCGATCTGCACGGCATCGCTCGCGCCGGGCTCGGCGATGAGCTTGGGAAAATCGATGACGGGCGCGGGCGCGGGTTTGGCGACGGGAGCGTCGTAGGTTTCGAGCGGGGAGCGCGGGCCGAGGACCTGGGCGTCCTGGGCGAGCGCGCCCGAGGCGGCGAAGAGAGCGAGCGCGGCGGCGCGGAGGGGGCGGGAGGACATTCGAAAAAAAGACTAGCGGTTGACGACAGGCGAGACGGGACCGGTGACGCGGGGGAGCGCGGCGAGGACGGCGGACTGGTTCTGGAACGCGGTGAGATCGGCCTCGGCGGCGCTGATCTTGGCCTGATGGGCGGAGGTGGCGTCGTTGGCGCGGGCGGTAAGCGTCTCGGTGATCTGGGCGGCGTAGGTGTCGTTGACCATTTGCGGCAGATCGGACGCGGCCACCCGGGCCGCCGCGCTGGTCTGCGTGTAGGCCACCTTGGCTTCGTCGCGCTCACCCTGGAGGATCAAAAAGTCTTTGACCTGTTGCAGATTGCGGTCGCGGGCGGCGACGGCGGCGATGCGGTCCGACTCGACCTTCATCAGATCGCCGGCGACCTTGAAGAGGTTGAGGCGGCGTTCCTCGGCGGCCTTTTCGGCGGCGACCGCCGCGGCCCTGCGGGCGGCATCGCTGTCGCCGGTGACGGTGTCGGATAGGCTTTGGCCGATGGCGGAGCCGGCGTCGGCGAAGGCCTGGCCAAACAGCTTAAAACCCTCCTCGGGGTTGCGGGCGTCGCCGATCTTGGCGAGCCCCTGGGTGAAGGCGCTGATGCCCTTGCTCACGGAGGCCTCGAGCCCGGGGATGTTTTCCAGGCCGTAGGTTTCGAGGGTCTCTACGAGCAGCATGGTGGCTATCTCACCGCCGGCGTCGTGGATGGACTTGATGGCCTCTCCGTTGGCGTCGAAGCCGGATTGCTGGCGGGCGACGTAATCGCGGAGGGCGGACTGGAGCTGGAGCTGGGTGGCGACGGGCAGGGCGGCGATCTGGGGGGTGGCGCTGAAATCCAGGAGCGCGCCGGCGCGGATGAGCTCGGATTTGAGCGCTCGCTCGGTCTCCGGCGCAAAGGCGGTGGGGACGTCGAGATCGGCGACCTTGCGGCCGGCGCCGGGGGTGAGGTTGGCCGGGGCCTTGGCCGGAGTGATGGTGGGTAAGCCCACGCCGAAGGGTGCGGGCTCGGAAAGCGTGCCGAGGATCGAGAGGCGGTCGGTGAGCGACTGGGCGGAGGTGTTGAGCTGGCGGACGGTGAAGTCGTTATCGGGCAGAATCTCGCGGTCGGGGATGTTGAAGGTGCTGAAATCGATGGCGGCGATCTGCGCGGGGGTGCGATCGAAGGTGGCTTTGAAGATGTCGTTGTTGCTCGCGAGCTGCTCGTTGTCGAAACGGAAGGACCGGACCGCGGAGTCGAGATCGTTGCTGCGCTGATTGAGCTCGAGGGCGGACTTTTCCAACGCGCGGGTGTTGGTGATGAACTGGTCGAGCTCGGCCTTGCGGGTGGGGTTGAGCGGGAACTCGAGCGCGAGCTCCGTCGGGTTCTTCTCGGCCGCCATCCGGGCTATCTCGGCGGGCGAAGGCAAGACGGCGGCGACAGGCGGGGCGGCCCTGAGCGCGGCGAGGGAGTCGGCGGCGATCTTGGCGGCGGCATCGGCATCGGCGAGGGCCTGGGTGCGGGTGGTCTCGAGTTTGCCGAGGAGCGCGGCGGCGTCGGACTTGGCCTTTTCGGCGGCGGCCTGTTGCCCGTTGAAGTTGAGCACGGTTTTGGAGATTTCGCCGGCGAGGCGTTTCTTCTCGTCCGTGAGTTCGGAGACCTTGGTCTCGCTGGCGGCGAGGGCGTCGCGAGCCTCGGCGACGCGGGCGGCCTGGGCGTCGCGCTGGGCGAGGATGGTTTTTTCGGTGGCGACGAGGGCGCGGGCCTCGGCGAGCTCGGCGGCGAAGGCGGCGGACTCGCTGCCGCGGCCGAGGCGATCCGCGTCGGCGATCTGCTCGGTCAGGGTGGCGATGCGGAGCCTGGCGGCGGCGATGACGGCGAGGTTTTGCTCGGCCTTGGCAAGCTCGGCGTCGGCGGCGGAAATCTGCGCCAGGTAGGTGGCGCGGAGTTCGCTCTCGGTGCGCAGCGCGCGGTCGGTGGCGTTGGCCTGCTGACCGAGCTCTTTGTAGTAGGTGGCGGTGGCGCGGTAAGTCTGCACGGCCGCGGTGGCGAGGTCGGCGGCGGCCTTGGCGTCCTCGACGGCCCGGAGGTAAGTCTGCGCGAAGGTGGCCGTGGGACCGAGGTTGCGGAGCGCGGCGGGGACGGCGGGCACGGGGGTGATGCCGGCCGCGAGCTGGCCGACGCGCAGGGTAAAGTCGTCGAGCACGATGGTGTCGGCCTTGGTCGCGTTGAGCGCGGTGAGGGCGGCGCGCCGTTCATCGACGGCGGTGGTGGCGGAGGCGCGCAGGACCTCGGCGGGCACGACATCGGTGATGGTGCGCAGGGGCGTGAGGATGTTACCCGCCACGGTGATCGAGTCTGGCAGGCGGTAGTTGGCGGCGTCGCCGCCGGCGAGGGCATAGCCGGAGAGGGTGACGGGCTTGGCGAGGCCGACTTCGGGATTGGCGAAGGCGCCGGTGCCGGTGACCAGGGAAACGGCGTCGCCGGAGATGACGCCATTGAGCGTGCCGCCGCTAATGGTGGCGTCGGTCTGGCCGTTGAAGAAACGGTCCGGGACCCGGAGGCCGGAAATGGTGAGGGTCTTGGGCGCGATGGTGACGTCGATCCCGGTGGGCTGGACGAGGGTGTAGTTCGCGGCGTCGTCGCCGGCGAGGGCGTAGCCGGTGACGGTGACGGGCTTGTTGTTGCCGACATCGACGGTGGTGACCGTGCCGGAGGCGGCGGAGGTGAGGAGCGAGACGGCGTCGTCGGTGACCACGCCGGCGAGCGCGCCGCCGGTGAGGGCGACGTTCACGGTGCGGTCGTAGTCGCGATCGACGGCATCGGCACCGATGACGGAGAGCTGCTTGGCGAGAATGTCGGCGACGAGATCGAAGGGCAGGAGTTGCTCGTAGTTGGCGGCGGCGTCGCCGGAGAGGGCGTGGCCGGAAAGGGTGACGGGCTTGTCGGTGCCGACGCGTTTGTCGGCGAAGGCGGCGGAGAGACCGGCGAGGTCAAAGACAAGGTCGTCGCCGGAGATGAGGTTGGAGAGGCTGCCGGCGCCGGTGAGGACGGCGATCGTCGTGCCGTTATAAACACGATCCTGCGCGGTGATGCCGCCGATGGTGGTCTGGCGACGGGTAATGTCGGCGGTGAGCGCGGGGATGGTGAACGTGTAGTTGGCGGCGTCGATCCCGGTGAGGCTGAGACCGGTGACGGTGACGGGCTTGGCGGAGCCGGCGTTTTTATCGGCGAAGGTGGCGGACGGTATCCCGGAAATGGATACGTTATCCAGGCCGAAGGGGCTGATGGCGAGGCTGCCGCCCAGCGGGGCCACGCGGGTGCCATCGTAGGTTTTGGCGTCGGCGGTGAGGCCGGAGAGGACGAGGTCGGCCCGGGCGATGGACGCGGTGACGCCGACGGGATCGAGCAGGCGGTAATTGAGCGCGTCGTCGCCGGCGAGGCTGTAGCCGGTGACGGTGACGGGCTTGGCGGTGAAGGCGGCGTTTTTATCGAGGAACTCGGCGGTCGCGGCGGAGGTGACGAGCGTGACGTCGTCGGTGCCGAGGGCGGTGACGGTGCCGAAGGCGGCGATGGTGGCGCTGCGGGTGGCGTCGTAAGTTTTATTGGATACGGCGGCCCCGGTGATCTGGAGGTCGGCGGCAGAGATGGTGGCGCTGAGACCGGTGGGGAGGAGGAGGTTGTAGTTGGCGGCGTCGAGGCCGGCGAGGGAGAGGCCGGAGACGGTGACGGGCTTGGCGACGCCGACGTTTTTGTTGGCGACGGAGCCGGTGGCGACGCCGGAGAGGGCGATGTCTTCGAGGTTGGCGCGGACGCCGTTGAGCGAACCGAAGTCGAGCGTGGCGGCGCCGGAGAGGGCGATGGAGTCGAGTCGGTTGTAAGTGCGATCGAGGGCGGAGAGGCCGGTGACGAAGGCGTCGGCGCGGGCGATGTCGGCGGTGAGGCCGGGGTCGATGACGTGGTAGTTGGCGGCGGTGGTGCCGGTGAGCGCGAGGCCGGTGACGGTGACGGGCCGGGCGGTGCCGGCGTTTTTGTCGGCGAAGAGGCCGGCGCGGGCGATTTCGTTGAGCGCGACAATCTCGCCGGAGACGACGCCGCCGATGACTCCGGTGCCGGTGATGGTGGCGGTGGCGGTGCGGTCGTAGGTTTTGTCGAGGGCGGAGAGGCCGGTGAGGGTGAGCCCCTTGGTGAAGATGGTGGCGGTGAGGCCGGTGGGGGTGGCGGCGTCGTAGTTGGCGGCGTCGTCGCCGGAGAGCGTGATGCCGGACAAGGTCACGGCCTTGTCCACGCCAGCGTTGGCGTTGGCGAAGGAGACGGTGATGGCGCCGACGTCGATGGCGAGGTCGTCGCCAAAGATGGTGCCGCCGAAGGAACCGGTGCCGGAGATCGCGGCGGTGTCGGTGCCATCGTAGGTTTTGTCCGCGATGGTGAGACCGGAGACGGTGATGGCGCGGCGGGCGATGGTGCCGGTGAGAGCGGAAGGCTGGTTGAGGAGGTAGTTGCCCGCGTCGTCGCCGGAGAGGCCGAAGAGACCGTTGATCGTGACGGGACGGGCGACGCCGGCGTGTTTGTCGGCGTAGGCGGCGGTGACCGCGGAGGCGTCGAATGACACGCGGTCGTCGGCGAAGACGGCGTCGAGGCCGGTGGCGGAGAGCGTGGTGGTGGCGAGACCATCGTAGATCTTGTCGGCGGAAAGGCCGACGAGATTGAGGGTGGCGCGTGAGATGGTGGCGGTGAGGCCGGAAGGCTGGACGAGGACGTAATTACGCGCGTCGGCACCGGAGATGGAGAAGCCGGAGGCGGTGACGGCCCGGGGCGTGAGGGAGGCGTTTTTATCCGCGAGCTCACCGGTGGCGGCGGCGGTGGAAAACAGGATGGAATCGTCGCCAAGCACGCCGGAAAGCACGCCGCCGGAAAGGGCGACGGTGCGGGTGGCATCGTAAGTTCGGTCCAGTGCGCTGACTCCGGTGACGGTGAGCGACGCCGGAGTGATGGAGGCGGTAAACCCGCTGGCGGAGGTGACGTCGTAATTGCCAGCTTCGGCGCCGGTGAGGACGAGGCCGGAAAGGACGAGGGGTTTTGAGGTGCCAACGTGTTTATCGGCGAAGGCAAAGCTGAAGCCGGAGGCGTCGAGCGTGGCGTCGTCGCCGATCAAAATGCCGCCGAAAACCGGCGTGCCCGTCGCGGTGGCGGTGCGGGTGGTATCGTAGGTTTTGTTGTCGGGGACGAGGCCGGTCAGGGTGAGGGCGCGAGGGGTGACGTCGGCAGTCAGGCCGGCGGGCTGGACGATGGCGTAGTTGGCGGCGTCGGGGCCGGTGAGCACGAGACCGGAAACAGTCACGGGCTTGGCGGTGCCGACGTGGCGATCGGCAAACTGCCCCGAGGCGGTGCCGGCCAGGGTAAGGTTATCCAAGGCGAAGGGACTTATGGCGGCGGTGCCGGAGAGGCCGGCAAGATCGGTGCCATCGTAAACCCGGGAGACGGCGGCGAGGCCGGTGACGGGGAGCGCGGCCGGCGTGATGTCGGCGGTCAGTCCGGCGGGGGCGCGCAGGATGTAGTTGCCGGCGTGGGTGCCGGAGAGCGCGAGGCCGGCGAGAGAGACCGTGACGGGTTTGTCGGTGCCGACATGGCGATCGGCGAAGAGGCCGGTAGCGGTGCCGGAGACGGTGATATTATCCCCGCTGAGCGGAGTGGCGGAAGCGGTGCCGGCGAGGGCGGCGACGCGGGTGGAGTCGTAAACGCGGTCGAGGGCGGAAAGGCCCGTGACGTCGAGGGCGAGAGGCCGGATGGTGGCGGTGAGACCGGAAGAGGAGAGAACGTAGTTGGCGGACGCTGCCCCGCCAAGAGTCAGGCCGGTGACGGTGACGGGCTTGGCGATGCCGGCGTTGGCATCGGCGAAGCTCGCGGAGGGGCTGCCGGAAAGCGTCAGCTGATCGAGGCCGAAGGGGGTGACGACGGCGGTGCCGGTCAAGGAGGCGGCGAGGCTGCGATCGTAGTCGCGATCAAGCACGGAGAGCCCGCTCAAGGTGAGAACCGCGGGAGTGATGGAGGCGGTGACCGAGCCCGGGAGGACGAGGCGGTAGTTGGCGGCCTTGGCCCCGGCGAGGCCGAAGCCGGTAAACGTGAGGGGCTTGTTCGCGCCGACGTCGGGGCTGGCGAAGGAGGCGGAGGCGGTGAGGACGCCGGAGAGGGTGACCGCGTCGCCGCCGAGGGGAGCGATGGTGGGCGTGCCGGTGAAGGACGCGCCGGTGGTGGCGTCGTAAGTGCGGTTTACGCCGGTGAGACCGGTGAGCGCGAGGTCACGCGGCGTGACGGTGAGCAGGCCGGTGCCGAGGAAGGTGAAGGCGTAGTTGTCATCGCTGCCGCCCGTGCCGGTGATGACGTAGGAACCGACATCGGAGGCGACGCCGGCGGACGGGGTGAAGACGGGTAGCGTATCCAGATCACTGATACGGTCGCCGGCGACAAAGCCGGTGTAGGCGGCGGTGAAGACGGGATCGGCGGCGCGGTAGATGCGAGTGGCGGCGTCGGGGCGGACCTCGAGGGTCTTTTTGGCGACCGTGAGGGTGCCCGCGCCGGAGGTGGAAACGGCGACGCCGAAGACGGAGCCGGAGGTCACGGCGGACTTGGCGGCGGCGGTGATGCCGCCGACGTAAGTGCCCGCATTGGCGAGGCTGTTGGCGGAATTGATCGAGACGGAACCGGCGAGGCCGACGTTGACGAGATTGGCCAGCGCGGCCGAGTCGAGCGCGAGGCCGAAAGTGGCGGCGTTTACCGAGGCGCCCGATACGGTGACGGTGCCGAGCGAGAGCGAGGCGGAGGTGAATGCCTGACCGTAGATCAAGGACGCGTTGCCGACGGAGATACCGAGGGTGGGCTGGACGGTGTAGATAAAACCATCCCCGGCGGGCAGGTCGGAGGGGACGGGCGAGGCGGAGACAAAAGCGCGGCCATAGTGCACCCAGTCGCGCCCGGCGGTGGCGAGGTCGGCCTGAAGGTTGGTTGCGTCGGGCGCGCCGGCCTGGTCGGGCGTGGTGGAATAGACGAGCCAGCGGCCGGGATTGACGGTGTCGAAACGGAAGGGGTTGGTGGCGCCGGTGCGGTTCTCGAAGCGATCGGCGGCGGCGATGACCAGGTTGCCGGTGCCAAGGGAGAGGGTGACGGAGGCGTTGGAGGCATCGCGGCCGAGGACGACGACGCGCTCGCCCGCGTCGCGGAAGGAGGCGTTGGCCCCGGGGGCGTTGGCGATGAGGGTAAGGTCGCCGTTTTGTTGGCCTGGAGGGTGATGTTGGTGCCGAGCGAGAGGGAAGTGGCGAGCGCGGCGGCGGAGATGGCGAGGGTGCCGCTGGGGTTGGCGGAGAAGCTGGCGCGACCGGAGAGGCCGAAGGGGCCGCTGAAGACGAAGACGGGCGCGCGGTTGGAGCTGGATTTGTTGTTGGTGTAGGAGCCGGCGATCAGGCCGGTGGAGAAAAAGGCGATCTGATCACCGAAGGCGTCGGACTCGGCGGTGAGCTGGGCGGTGGCGGGGGCGAGGGTAGCGACGAGGTTGTCGGCGCCGGAGCGCCAGGTGGCCTGTCGTTGGAAAATGGATACGGGCGAACGCGGGTTGCTGGAGGCGATGGAGCCGTAGACGAAGCCGTCGGCGTAGGTGGGGCTGCTGACGGCGACGAGGTCGCCCTGCACATCCACGTCGTAGCCGAAGTTGCGGCCGGTGCCGGTGAGTCGGGCTACGGGCGTGGTGGAGTTGGCCCAGGTGCCGTTGCGCTGAAAAACATACACGCCGCGCGTGGTGTTGAGCTGGCCGTCGCGTTGGTAGCCGGTGACGAGGAGGTCGCCGTCGAGGGCGAGCGAATAGCCCCAGCCGACG
>JALOTV010000286.1 GCA_025457685.1 Opitutaceae bacterium | reverse complement strand
TTTCCCCGGCGTGGGGATTGAGCCCGCAGACGGCGATGCGGGGCGTGGCGCCGGAGAGTTCGGCGGCGCAGAGCTCGGCGGCGGCGTCCACCGCGCGGGTGAAGGCGGCGGGGGTGAGCGAGGCGGGCACCTCGGAGAGCGGGATGTGCCAGGTGAGCAGGGCCACGCGAAGGCGGCCGCCGCAGAAGGCCATGACCGGATCGCCGCCCCAGATGTCGGCGAAAAATTCGGTCTGGCCGGCGTAGTGCCAGCCCGCGCGCGCCATCCAGGATTTTGCGACGGGGCCGGTGACGACGCCCTCGACCTCGCCGGCGCGGGCGGAGGAGGCGGCGGCCCGCAGGGCCTGGTCGGCGACGCGCGCGCCGTCGAGATCCGGGCGGCCGGTCGAGGTGCGCGGCCTCGGCGGCGGGTTGGAGGGCCAGCCACGAGGCGATGACCTCGGGGCCGACTCCGGCGGGATCGCCGCAGGTGAGGGCGAGCCGGGGCGGCGTCATTCGGCGGTCTCCGTGCGCGCGCCGCCGGCGCGGGCGGGGCGGGCGAAGCCCCGCTTACCCTCGGCGAAGAAGGCGAGGAAGCGGGCGGCCTCGGGGCTGGCGAAGCCGCCCGAGGCGAGGCCGTCGGCGGCGAGGCGGCGGATGTCGCCAGTTTGTGAATACACGAGGCGGAAGGCCTCCTTGAGCTCGCGGATGGTCTCGCGCGGCAGGCCGCGGCGCTTGAGGCCCACGAGGTTGAGCCCGCTGACCTCGTCGCGCTCGGCGACGATGGTGAAGGGGGCGAGGTCGCGGGTGATGCGGGCGAGGCCGCCGATCATCACGCCCTCGCCGATGCGGGTGAACTGGTGCACGCCCGCGCCGCCGCCCACGAAGGTGAAGGCGCCCACCGAGACGTGGCCGGCGAGCATTGCGTTGTTGGCCAGCACGACGTCGTCGGCCACGGTGCAATCGTGCCCGGCGTGGCTGCCGGCCATGAGGAAACAGCGCGCGCCCACGGTGGTGGCGGCGCCCTCGTGCAGGCCGCGATTGAGGGTGACGTTTTCCCGGATGACGGTGTCGGCGCCCACGCGCACGAAGGTGGGGGTGCGGCGGTCGAACTTGAGGTATTGCGGATCGCCGCCGACCACGGCGCCCGGATGCACTATCACGCGATCACCGAGGATGGCGTGGCGGGTGACGACGGCGTGGGCCATGATTTCGCAATCAACGCCGAGTTGGGCGCCGGTTTCGACGATGGCGGTCGGATGTATCATGGGTGCGGGCGAAGCGTGATGAGGAAGGTGGGCTGGCGACCTAGGCGGTGCCGGTGTGGAGTGCGACGATGCCTGCGGTCATGCGCAAGACCCGGACATCTCCGAAGCCGGCGCGGCGCAGTTCCTCGGCCATGGCCTGGTGGTCGGGGTAGGCCTCGATGGAGTCGTTCAGGTAGGCGTAGGCGGAGCGATCGCCGGTCAGCCAACCCGCGATGTGCGGCAGGATGCGTTTGGTGTAGAAATAGTAGATCGGGCGAAACCAGCCCCACGGTTGGGAAAACTCGAGGATGTGGACGCGGCCGCCGGGGCGGAGCACGCGGCGCATCTCGGTGAGGGCGCGGTGGCGGTCGGCCATGTTGCGCAGGCCGAAGGACACGGTGACGGCGTCGAAACTGGCGGTGTCGGCGGGGAGGGCGAGGCCGTCCCCCTGGCGAAACTCGATGTTGGCGCCCCGGCCGCTGGCGGCCTGCTTGGCGACGGCCTGGTCGAGCATGGGCTGGCAAAAATCCATGCCGGTGATGCGCACGTCCGCGGGCAGGCCGGCGGCCAGCGCGAAGGCGACGTCGCCGCTGCCCGTGGCCAGATCGAGGATCGTCCGGGGATTGCCGGCGCGCACCTTCGACATGAGACGGCGGCGCCACCAGATGTCCACGCCGCCGCTGAGCAGGCGATTGGCCAGGTCGTAGCGACCGGCGATGCGGGAGAACATGGAGTTTACGGCGGCGGGATCGGGCATGGCGCGAGGGCTAGGCAAAGGCTGTTACGCGGAAAACGGAAAGGGGAAACGCGGAAGCGCGAAAAAGCGGCCGGCGGACCGCCGCGCTGGACGTCACGCCGGCGTCACACGCGTGGTAAGTGGGTGCGGCAGCGAGGTATCCGGACACGGACACGCGGCGGACACATCCGTAACACTGCGTAGTTTACGGGTTAAGTTATTGATAAACAAAGACAAGGCTTGGTTCGTGGAAATGGGGTGCCTGGGCATCTCACATGGCCGTTTGACGCAATGCAGGAATGGAAAATAACTTAACCTGTTTCCAACAGCATCCCAAACCCTAACACCTATTCGCCATGCCCGCCAATCTGACCAAGCGTGAGATCGTCCTAGAAATCTACGAAAAGACCGGTTTTCCCCAAAAAGAGATCGTCGGCACCGTGCAGATGACCCTCGACATCGTGATGCGCGCGCTGGCGGAAGGTCGCAACGTGGAGCTCCGCAACTTCGGCGTGCTCGAAGTGCAGCGCCGCAAGTCCCGTATTGGTCGCAACCCGAACAAGCCCGACGCCGAGGTGGTGATCCCCGAGCGCGCTGTGGTGAAGTTCAAGTCGGGCAAGATCCTGAAGCAGATGCTCAAGAAGCTCGACATCACCCAACTCTGAGTCCGAGTGCGCGGGCCGCGTGCCCGAACAATTTTTGGCCGTCTCGCGAATTCGCGAGGCGGCTTTTTTATGGCCCGAGACTGCGGACTAATTTCAGACGCCGCGCGTGGAATCGAGCGGGCCGAGCGGGCCGGGCGGGGTGGGCTTAGCGAGTGGAGTGGGGGCGGGGAGCGAGGCGGCTTCCTCGCCGGCGGCGCGTTTTAGTTTGAAGAAGGCCTGAAGCAGGAGGCGGCACTCGTCCTCGAGCACGCCGCCGGCGGTGAGTTCGAGGCGGTGGTTGACGCGGGCGAGGTCGTTGAGGTTGGTGGCGCCGCCGAGGCAGCCCATCTTGGGATCGGGGACGGCGTAGCAGACGCGTTTGAGGCGCGACATGAGGGTGGCGCCGCTGCACATCGGGCAGGGCTCCTTGGTGACGTAGAGGGTGCAGTTTTCCAAGCGCCAGTCGCCGATCGCGGCGGCGGCCTGGGTAATGGCGAGCATTTCAGCGTGGGCGGTGGGATCGTGCGCGGCCTCGACGGTGTTGTGCGCGAGGGCGATGACCTCGCCGTCGCGCTCGATGACGCAGCCGATGGGCACCTCGTCCTGCCGCCAGGCGTCGATGGCCTGGTTGTAGGCGAGCGACATGAAGAACGCGTCGTCGCGCACGAGCTGCGACGGGAAGCGTTTGGGGAACGGGCACTCGGGCGGCGTGGGAACGGGCTGGACCATGCGAGCGGGCAGCAGAGCGCCCGGGCCCGGCGGGGTAAAGCCTTGACGAAGCGAGGGCGGACGGGCGTATAGCTTACCTTTACGAATAAAACCCGCATGATATCCAACAACCTTACCGGGCTACGCGCCTCCGTTTATGGCAACTGAGGCTTCTTCCGACGGCAAATCCATCGAGGTCGAGGGCAAGATCGTGACCGTCCTGCCCGGCACCATGTTCAAGGTAGAGCTGGCCAACGGTCATGTGGTGCTCGCCCACATCTCGGGCAAGCTGCGCAAGAACTTCATCCGCATCTCCACCGGCGACCGCGTAAAGATGGAGATGAGCCCCTACGATCTGGAGAAGGCCCGCATCACCTACCGCGTCCGCGAGCAGGCCCCGTCCGGTCCCCGCCCCGCGCCGCGCCGCCGTTATTGAGCGTGCGACCGCACGAGCCTCGAAGAGGTTAACACTAGACGCCCCCGCGCACGGGGCGTTTTTTTGTGCCCGCATGGCCGCACGCGCGAAAACACGCCCCGCCTCCGCCGAGGTGTCACCCCCGACCGGGGACGAGTCCGCCCTGCCGCCGGCGATGGCCGAGGCGATCGAGCAGTTCGGCAACGTGCTGACGCTCGAGCGTGGGCGCTCGGAGCACACGCTGGCCGGCTACGAGAGCGATCTGCGCCAGTGCGCGCGCTGGCTCGCCGCGCGCCACGGGGTGCGCGACTGGCGCGAGGTGGACGGGGCGCGGGCGAAGGATTGGCTGTATTCACTGAGTGGAGACAATTTCTCCGCGGGCAGTCTTGCGCGGAAACTCTCCGCGCTGCGCACCTTCGCCAAGCACCTCGTGCGCGAGGAACTGCGCCCAGATGATTTCACCGCGCTCCTCGAGGGGCCCAAGCGGACCCGCCGCGTGCCGGGCATGCTGAGCGTCGCCGAGGTGGGCAAGCTGCTGGCCGCCCCGCAGGGCGGAGACGCGCTGGCGCTGCGCGACCGCGCCGTCCTCGAGTTGTTCTACGCCAGCGGGCTGCGGGTGAGCGAGCTGGCCGGGCTGGCCTTGCAGCAGGTCGATCTGGACAACGGTTACCTGCGGGTTTTCGGCAAGGGCGCGAAGGAGCGGGTGGTGCCGGTCGGGGGCCGCGCG
>JALOTV010000285.1 GCA_025457685.1 Opitutaceae bacterium | reverse complement strand
AGCCCCAAATACTGGTCCGCCCTCCGCCACGCCGCCAAAGAGGCCGAGCGCCTCGGCCTCGAAATCGGTCTGCACAACACCGTGGGCTACTCCACCACCGGCGGCCCGTGGATCGACGAGGAGCGCAGCATGCAGCGCGTCGTCTGGAGCCAAGTCGAGGTGACAGGCGGCCAACCCGTCGACCTCCCCCTGCCCAAACCCACCTTCAAGGCCCTCGAGGGCTGGGGAGCCACTGGTCGCCAGGTCAGTTTCTACCGCGATGTCGCCGTCATCGCTGTCCCCGAGGGCGAAACTCCCGCCGCCCCGTCCGCCGTGCTCGATCTCACCTCCCGCATGTCCGCCGACGGCAGTCTGAAATGGGACGCCCCCGCCGGCAAATGGACCGTCTTTCGCTTCGGCCACGCCCCGCGAGGAACCCCGCCCCACCCCGTTCCCGACGAGCTCATCGGCAAAACCCTCGAAGCCGACAAACTCTGCCTCGAACAAACCCGCTTCCACTGGGAAACCGTCCTCAACCCGCTCAAGGAACACCTCGGCCCCCATCTCGGAAAAAGCTTCCGCCACTTTCTCATCGATAGCTACGAGGCCGGCCCCCAGACGTGGACCCCCGCCTTCCGCGACGAATTCCTCAAACGCAAGGGCTACGATCCCACGCCGTGGCTCGTCACCCTCGGCCCGCCCGTCACGGGCGTTTCCAAACAACCCCGCGCCCGTATCCTCGGCTCCGAGGAACTGACCGAACGCTTCGAGTGGGACTACCGCGATGTCATCGCCACACTCTACTATGAGAACGGCTGGAAGCCCGCCGCCGACATGATCCGCGCCACCGGCTCCACCTTGCAGTTTGAGCCCTACGGCGGCCCCTTCGACACTATAGCCGGCTCTGCCCTGGCCGATTTGCCCATGGGCGAATTCTGGACCTTCGGCGATGGCGGCGTGTCCGCGCCCATCATCGCCGCCGGCCGCGCCGCCGGTCGCACCACCATCGGCGCCGAGGCCTTCACCGGCACTCCCGTTCGCAGCCGTTGGAACGAAACTCCCGCCTTCCTCAAAAAAACCGCCGACGGCGCGTTCGGCTCCGGCGTCAATCGGATGATTCTCCACCACTGGGTTCACCAACCCTTCGACGACCGCTACCAACCCGGCATGGGCATGGGCTGGTGGGGCACCCACTTCAGTCGCCACCAGACCTGGGCCGAACCGGGCAAGGAATTCTACCGCTACCTCGGCCGCGTCCAGGGCCTGCTCCAGCGCGGCGAAACTCCCGTCCATTACGTGAGCGTCGGCGCCGCCGCCGGCGGCGACGCGATCCCGGTCTCCACCCTCCTTGCCGGCCTCCAGGTGGACCGCGGCCAGATCGTTCTCCCCTCCGGCCGTCGCTACGCCCTCCTGCACATCCCGCACTCCGGCGCGCTCCTGCCCGAGGTGATTCACGCCATGAAGCGTCTGCTCGAGGCCGGCGCCACCGTCGTCTCCCCGCGCCCCGCGCGTTCGCCCAGCCTGGCCGAGCTCTGGGGCGATGCTCCCGTGCGTTCCATCGGTCGCGGCACTCTCCACACCGGAGGCGACGTCAACGCCGCCCTCGCCGCCCTCAAGCTCGAGCCGTTCACCCAAATCAAAAGCCCCGACTCCGCCCGCTTCCGCGTCCACCATCGCCGCGACGGGCAGGACGACCTCTTTTTCATCGCCAGCCTGAACGACGAGCCCCGCTCCTTCTCGTTCTCCGTCCTCGTCTCCGGCCGCCAACCCGAGCTCTGGGACGCCGAGACCGGCGCCATCATCGACGCTCCGCTCTGGCGCGCCTCCGGTGCCCGCACCGAGCTCGATCTCACCCTCGGCGCGGCCAAATCCATCTTCGTGGTCTTCCGCCGCCCGCTCGCGAAAAACACCGACCCGCTCGTCACGCTAGAGGGCGCCGCCGGCTCCACGCTGACGTCCGACGCCAAGGGTCGCCCCGTCGTGCGCGCCTCCGCCTCCGTGACCGGCACCGCGCACTTCGCCTCCGGCCGCACCCGCGCCTTCGACCTCGCCCCCGCCGCCCCCGTGCCGGTGGACGCCGCGTGGGAGGTCACGCTCGCGCCCAAGCTCGGCTCCGTATCCAAGCTTCAACTACCCGCGCTCGTCTCGCTCTCCACCCTGCCCGAGCCCGCCGCCAAATACTTCTCCGGCACCGCCACCTACCGCACTACGGTTAAGATCCCCGCCGACCTGCTCGGCTCCGGCCGCCGTCTCCAGCTCGACCTTGGCGAGGTGCGCGATCTCGTGCGTGTCACCGTCAACGGCCGCGACCTCGGAGTCTGGTGGCACGGTCCCTTCGTGCGCGACGTCACCGAGGCCCTGCGCGCCGGGGAAAACACCCTCGAGCTCGCCGTTACCAACACCTGGCACAACCGCCTCGTCGGCGACGAGCAGGAGCCCGCGGACTTCGAATTCGGCACGGATCGCGGCGTCGAGCGGGGCCGCGCCCTCAAGGCCTACCCCGACTGGTTCCTCCAAAACCAGCCCCGCCCCTCCTCGGGCCGCGTCGGCTTCGTCAACTGGTTCTACCACCGCGCCGACACCCCGCTCCTCCCCTCCGGCCTCGTTGGCCCCGTTCGTCTCGTCCCTGTCGCAGAAGCTATTCTCAAGCCATGAAACTTTCTCTCCCCCGCCTCCTACTCGCGTTCCTATCTCTGGCGCTCGGTGCCTTCGCCACCCCGTCCGACCCGCGCTCCGTGCTCTGGTATCGCGCCCCCGCCGCCGAATGGCTCGAAGCCCTCCCGGTCGGCAACGGCCGCATGGGCGCTATGGTTTTTGGCGGCGTCTCCAAAGAACGGATACAGTTCAACGAGCAGACGCTCGTGCCCGGCACCAGCGCGACCAAAGGCGTGGAGGGCTACCAGCCCTTCGGCGACCTCACCCTGGAGTTTCCCGGCGCGCCCGCAGCGACGCCCTCCGACTACCGTCGCGAGCTCGACCTCGATTCCGCGGCCGTGCGCGTGAGCTACTCGGCGGACGGAGTCGCCTTCGGCCGCGAGGTCGTCGCCAGCCTGCCGGACAACCTCGTCGCCATCCGTCTCATCGCCACCCGTCCGGGTGGCGTCACATTCACCGCGCGCCTCTCCGACTTCCGCAAAAAACCCGTCTCCGCCGCGACCGACACCCTCGCCTTTGAAGGTCGCCTCGCCAACGGCCTCGCCTACGCCGCCGCACTGCGCGTCGTGGCCGAAAAGGGCTCCGTCCGCGCGACCCCCGAGGGCCTCGTCGTCACCGGGGCCGACGCCGCCACGCTCTACCTCGCCGCCGCCACCGACTTCATCCCCGTCCCCGCAAAGAAATTTCGCGGCGACACCCCGCCCGCCTCCCTCGTGGCCGACCGCGTCGCCCGCGCCCGCCCCTACGCCGATCTGCGCGCCGCCCAGCTGGCCGACCACCGCGAGCTCTACCGCCGCGTCTCCCTCGACCTCGGCTCCACGCCCGACTCCGCCCTCCCCACCGACGAGCGCCTCGCGCGGCACAACGCCGCGGCCACCGATCCCGCCCTGGCGACCCTGCTCTTCAACTACGGTCGCTACCTCCTCATCGGCAGCTCCCGTCCCGGTGGTCAGCCCGCCAATCTCCAGGGCCTCTGGAACGCCTACGAAAAGCCCGCCTGGTTCTCCGCCTACACCACCAACATCAATCTCCAGATGAACTACTGGCTGGCCGAGCCCACCGCGCTCGCCGAATGCCACCAGCCCCTCTTCGACTGGATCGACGTCCTCGCCGAGGTGCAAAAATCCACCGCCGATCCGCGCATCCAGGTCCCCGTGGGCTGGGTCGCCTACAGCACCAACAACCAATACGGCGGCAACACCGGCTGGGCCGTCCACATGCCGGGCAGCGCCTGGCTCGTCCGGCATTTCTGGGAACACTACGCTTTCACCGGCGACCGCGCCTTCCTCGAAAAACGCGCCTTCCCCCACCTGCGCGATCTCTCCGAGCTCTGGCTGGGCCGCCTCGTTCCCGGCCCCGGCGGCAAGCTCATCACTCCCGACGGCTGGTCCCCCGAACACGGCCCGGTTAAAAGGCCCGACGGCCGCGTCGTTCTCCAGGAGGGTGACCGCACGCCCCAGCCCGGCGCCAGCTACGATCAGCAGATCGTCCACGACCTCTTCACCAACACCCTGGAGGCTTCCGCCGTCCTCGACGCGCCCGCCGCCTTCCGCGAACGCGTCGCCACCGCCCGCGCCGGCCTGCTCGGACCGCGCGTCGGCCGCTGGGGCCAGATCATGGAGTGGCTTGAGGACGTGGACGACCCGAAGAATCAACACCGCCACGTCTCCCACCTTTTCGCCCTCCATCCGGGTCGCCAGATCAGCCCCGACTCCACCCCGGAGCTCGCCGCCGCCGCCAAAGTCAGCCTCTTCGCCCGCGGCAACGGCGGCACGGGCTGGTCCCGCGCGTGGAAAATCAATTTCTGGGCCCGCCTGCACGACGGCGATCAAGCCGAGCGCGTGCTCGGCGGTCTCCTCAATCCCGTGCCGGCTTCCGGCGCACGCGGCGGCGGCTCCTACCCCAACCTCTTCGGCGCCCACCCGCCGTTCCAGATGGACTCCAACTTCGGCGCCACCGCCGGCATCGCCGAGATGCTCCTCCAGAGCCACGACACCGCGCCCCCGCAGGCCTCCGATCTCAACCCTCCGGTTTCCGATCTCAGGTCTCAGGTTTCAGGTCTCAGGTCTCAGGTTTACGTCGTCCACCTCTTGCCCGCCTTGCCCAAGGCCTGGCCCTCCGGCTCCGCCAAAGGCCTCCGCGCCCGCGGCGGTTTCATCGTCGATCAGGAATGGCGCGAGGGCCGCCTCGTGTCCGCAACCATCACTTCCCTGCTCGGCCAACCCGTGGTATTACGCCACGGCACCATCACCCGGCCGCTCGCCCTCGCGCGCGGCGAGTCCTTCACCTTCACGCCCTGAGCCGCCCCCGCCCGAATTCGCCTGCCGACCAGATCATGATTTATGGCTATTTTTTCATTCTGGTCGGAGCTTTGGCCGTTTCCGGCATGAACTCTGCCTCCGCCGCGCCGGTCTTCCCCCCGCTCCCCGGCCTCGAATATCGCCCCGAGGGTGACGCCATCGTGATCGAAAACGGTGCGCGTTGGTTCAACCGCCCGCTCTACCTGCACGAGCGTTTCAACATCCTCAACGTCGGCGAACAACCCGGCGTCAACGGTCCCATGGGCCGCCTCTACGCCGCCTACACCCGTGGCGACACCCGCCTCGCCTTGCACGATTTCCAGCGACGCGTCGCCCGCTACCGTGCCGGTCGCATGGAGTGGGAACTGCGCGACGCCCGCCTGCCCGGCCTCGTCGTGCGTCTGCTCGTCACCACCCTCGCGCGAGGCGACGGCGCCACCGCCCGCCTCGTCGCCGAGGGCGCGCAACCCGGCGACCTCGCCGCCTGGGTCATGGTCCCACCCGATGCGGAAAAGGACTCCGTTTACGCGCTCCGGACCGAGCCCGCCGGCCTCACCCTTGATCGCGTCCCCGCCACCCCGCTCGCCCAGATCCGCGCGCGTTTCTCCGCACCCGTGCTGCGTTGGGAAAAAGGCTCCTGGCGCAACCA
>JALOTV010000284.1 GCA_025457685.1 Opitutaceae bacterium | reverse complement strand
AGCGTTTTCCGTCTCCTGCTGCCGGTGATGGTCGGGGACACGCCTGCGGTGCCGGCCTCGGCGGCGGTGGACATCGTCGCGGACGCGGGCTTCGAGGGGGGCGGACGCGTGCTGGTGGTGGATGACGAGCTGACGGTGCGCACGGTGGCCACGCGCATGCTCGAAAAAATGGGGTTTACGGTGGAGTGCGCGAACGACGGCGCGGTGGGCGTGGCGAAGTTTGCGGCGGATCCGGCGGCCTACGACCTGGTGCTGCTGGACCTGACCATGCCGCAGATGAACGGGGAGCAGGCCTTTCACGCGATGCGGCGGATCCGGACGGAGGTGAAGGTGGTGTTGATGAGCGGCTACAGCGAACAGGAGGCGGTGCGGGGCTTCGTGGGTGCGGGGCTGGCGGGCTACGTGCACAAGCCCTTCGATCTCGCCAGTCTGCGGACCGCGATTCGGGAGTGCCTGGCGCGGTAAACAAGCGCGACGGGCAAGATGGTCGGGGTGCGCCGGCGGGTGCGTGAAGGGGTGGACAAGGGGCGGGCCTTGCCGTGTGGTGGCGGGCATGTCCACGCGCCCCGTCTCCGGTCACGCCGATCTCCTGCCGCCTCCGCAAGTCTGGTGGGCGGTCTGGGCCGCGCTGATGGGCAGCGTGATCATGCTGCGCGTCGTGATCGGCCCGGGGAGCGGCACGGCGTCGGCGCCGGCCCTGATCGCGCTCGGCCCGCTGGTGGTGGCGGCGGTGGCGCGGTTCTTGGTTTTGCCGCGCTTCAAGACGCCCGCGAAGGCGTTTCCCTTTTTCGTGGCGGGGCTGGCGGCGGCGGAGGGTGCGGGGATTATCGGGCTGTTTCTGGGCGGGAGAAACGCGGACACGTTTATCGGGCTGAGTCTGGTGATGATGGGGCTCTACGCGCCGGTCTTGGTGCTGCGCCGGCTGCTTGGCGCCGAGGCGAATCCGTTCCGTCAGGGCCACGGGGTGGAGTGAGGGGCGCGATTTCCCTTTATGCACCACCGATCACGCGCGGAGTTGAGCTGGTATTGGCTCGGGGAGGCGCAATCCCTCGAGGATGACGCGGTCGTCCCGGAATTCAATGCGGTGGCCGCGCTTGACCATGCGCGGCGCATCCGCGCCGAAGATGAGGGGTTGCCTTATTCGCGGCGCACGCATCCGCGATTTTTGGATTTCGCGGTGCGGCCGGGCATGGGTGTGGCGGAGGGGCTTTTTTGGCTGCGCGTCGCGGGGGATGTGGAGTTCGTGCAAGGGGGGGTCTGGCGGTTTCACCCCGAGGCGGCCCTGGCGGCGTATCCGGAGGCGATGCCCGGTCGGGAGGAACTTGAGGCGCGCGTGATCAGGGCGATGGATCGCGGGGGCGAGGCGGTGGCCGCCTGGTTGCTTCCGTTGATCGGGCTCCGGCAGTTGATGGAGTGGTTTATCTCCGGTCGATTGAGGGAACTGGCGATAAGGGGCGGGAACCATAATTTTTTCTTTCTGGAGTGGATGGCTCCACGTCTGCCCGGGTTGGTGCGGCGGTCGGAGTGGGCGTCGGCCCTCGTCGCTTTGGACGAGCATCTGGAGCCGAGCAGCTGGTTTACGGAAACGGAGGTCGCGTGGGAGCGGAGGCGGGTGGGCGCGGCGTGGCGACTGGCGGTGCCGCTCGGGCATACCGCGGCCCTGCGCCGGCTGGTGGAGAGCTGGCCGGATGAGTTATGGACGTCGCCGGATTGGGGGGGCGTGCGCGGACTGCCCTTTGTCTGCGGGGTGCGTGATCCGGAGTTTTCCAAGCGTCATCTGGTGCGTTTGGGTATGAAGCCCATTCACGCGGGCGAGGCCGCGATCTGGCTGTTGCACACCGGGGACACTATGCTGACGCCGGTGCTCGAGTTGGCGCGGCGGGCGCCGAGCGCGGACGATGCGCAGATGATCGTGACCGCTTTGGGCGAAGTGGGCACGGACGCGGCGCGGGCCGCGCTGCTTGAACTGGCACGGGACGGCAAAGCGGCCCGCGCCGCCGCCAAGGCGTGGTGGACGGCGCAAGGGACCGTCGGGGTGACTTGGTGCGCGCGCCTGTTGTCTACCGAGACGGAGGCGCGCGGCTTGGCGGAGGACTGGTTGTGGACGCAGTGGCGCGGCGCGCGACGGGCAGACGTGGAGGCCGCGTTGCGGGCTGACGAAAGCGCTGCCGGGCGCGCTCTGCTGGGGAGATGGACACGGCTGGAGCGTGATGAAATCGGTCTGGCGGAAGCGCCCGGACGCGGGGCCTGGAAAGCGCCGGCGCGATGGAAGCGCTTGCCCGACTGGGTAAAGCCGGAGGCGTTGCCGCAGTTGACGCGGCGCGACCGCAGGCTGGCCGACGAGTTGTCGCTCTGGTTGCTGGAGTTGTTGTGTAACGGCGAACTCGGGCACGCGGCGATCGTCTGGGTGCGCGCCGAGATGGACGAGGCGTCGCGCGAGCGCTGGTGGATGACGTTGGTGGACGAGTGGTGCCTCGCGGGCACGGGCAAGAAGGACAATTGGTGCCTCGACGTTCCGGTGGTCTGGCGAGGGGCGGGGACGGCGGCCAATCTGGCGCGTCTGATCACGAGTTGGCCTGCGGAGAGCCAGCACCAGAAGGCCGCGCACGGGCTGGAGTGTCTGCGCCGGATGGGCGACGCGCCGGCGCTGCAAGCGCTGGTGGGGATAGCCCAGCGCACGCGCTTCGCGGGGCTGCGCGCGCGGGCCGAGACGTGCGTCGCGGAAATCGCGGCGGAGTTGGGGCTGACGCCGGACGAGCTGGCCGACACCAGCGTGCCGGCGTGCGGGCTCGATGTGACGGGCCGGCGGGAATTCGCAGGCAGGGGGCGGGGTTTCATCGCGCAACTGGCGCCGGGGGGCGTGGTGCGGCTTCAAGCGCCGGATGGGCGCGGGTTGAAGAACCCGCCTAAAAGCGCGGCGACCGACGAAGGCGCGGCGGCGCGGGCGAAGGAGTGGAGCGCTTTCAACAAGACCTTGCTGGAGACGGTGAAGACCCAGCGGGCGCGTCTGGAGTTGGCGCTTGCCGGCGGGCGGCGGTGGCGCCCGGTGAATTTCGAACGCTGCGTGGCGGCTCACCCGGTCATGCGCATGCTCGCCGCAACACTGGTGTGGGCCGAATACGACGACGAGGGCATGGCGCGCGGTTTTTTCACGGTGTCGGCGAACGACGGCCGCTTGATCGATCCGGAGGGAGCCGCGCATCTAGCGACGGCGGATGGGCGCGAAATAGGCTTGGCGCATCCCTTGCAGATGGACGGGCCGGAACGGGTGCGGTGGCAAAGCTGGCTGGCCGACGCGGCCTTTGAGCAGGCGGTGGAGCAACTGCACCGACAGGTGGAGCCCTTGCCGGAGGATCAGGCGGATAAGGTCGCGCTGGCGGATTTTTCCGGCCGCACGATCTCCGGCGCGACGCTGCGGCGACGCATGGACGGGCTGGGGTGGCGGCGCGGCGTGCCGCTGGACGCGGGAATATTTTACGAATACGCGCGGATTTTCCCGGCGGCGGGCGTCACCGCGGTGATCGAGACCAGCGGCCAGACCATCGTGACGGGGGAGGATTTCGATCTGGTGGAGGTGAAGCGGGTGTTTTTCGTCGCGGGCGCATACGAGCCGGTGGAGTATCCGAAGCATGAATACGCCTTGGCCCTGGGGTTGGTTGACGCTGTGGCTTGCTCCGAGACGATGCGGGCCCTGCGGCTGGCCCTGCGCCCGGCCAAAACCGACGACGGTGGCCCGGGTCAGTAGCGGTCCATGACGCCGTAGAGGACCCAGGCCAGGCCGGCGTGGCCCATGACGAAGAAGCCGATGAGAAAGGGGTTGAGGTAACCGAGCATCTGGCCGCCCACGGCGTAGAAGAGGGTGAAGCCGATGGCGCAGATGATGTAGTCGCGGTTGCGACGGGATTTGTAGGCGGTGCGCGGGGCGAGGAAATCGGCCGCCGCCTGCTCGGGCGTGGCGCGGAGGCGGGCGGCGGCTTCGTCGCGCGCAACGTTGTCCTGGAGGAAGCGGTTGACGTCCACGGGGGCGCGGGCGGCGTCTTCGCGGGCGTTGAGGTTGTCGCTTTGGGTTTGGCCGAGGCG
>JALOTV010000042.1 GCA_025457685.1 Opitutaceae bacterium | reverse complement strand
ATGTCGGCCTGGAGGAGCGGGATGAGGATGCCGGCGGCGGGCAGACCGCGGGAGCGCAGTTCATCCTGCATGGCGATGATCTCGTGGCGCAGGCCGAGCTCGGCGTAAACGGCGGCCAGGGTGGCGTGGATGGCGGGCGAGGCGCCGTGGCGGAAAATAAGGGCCTGATGGGCGAAGCGGGCGGCCTCAGGTCGGCCGGCGGCGTGGTTCTGCGTGATGGCGTAGAGGAGCGCGTCCGGCCTGGCGGGATCGAGGGCACGCAGACGGGCGAGGGCGGAGTCCATGGCGGCAAAGTCGCCGGACTCGCGGAGGGCGCGCACCAGCAGGCGCAGCGGTTCGGGCGAGCGGGGTTGTTCCTCCGCCCAGCGGGTGGCGAGCGCGGCGGCGGTGGCGGCATCGCCCTTTTCCAGCAGGTCCAGGAGGGTGATTTCCCGGCGGAAAGGATCTGACTCCGGGTAGCGGGTGCCGAGGTGGGCGGCGGCTTCGCCCAGGCGTCCGTCGGTGATCAGGGCGCGGACGAGTTGTCGGTCCAGCCATGCTTGCTCCGAGGCTGGTGCGTCGGGGGTGGAGTCGAGGCTCTGGCGGGCGAGTTGGCACAAGCTCAGCCATGCGTCCGGTTGGTCGCCCTCGGCGGCCAAGGCGAAGGTGAACTCGAGGAATTCCCGGCCCGGGTAGCCGTGAGCGAGGCCGTCGTGCAGCAGTTTCTCCGCCTGGGGGCGGAGGCGAAGGGCGACGAAGAGCCGGGCGAGATCGAGACGCGCGGCGGCATTGCGCGGGGCGCGTTCCACGCCGAGGCGGAGCAGGGCAAAACCCTCCTGAAAGCGGCCCTCGGCGAGTTTGTCGCGGGCGAGCAGGATGAAGCCCTCGCCTTGCAGCCGCGGGCGCTCGCTCCAGCGGTGGGGCAGGGCGAGGTCCCAGTAGCCGACCCGGTTGTGGGGATTGGCGCGCTCGTGGCGGAGGTAGAGCAAGCCGGCGCCCGCGAAGTAGGTGGCCACGGCCAGGAGCGCGCCCCAGACGAGAAGTCCGCGGAGGCTAAAGGTGAGGGTGTGGTGAAGGTAGCCCTTCCAATATGCGGGGACGCCCCCAGCGGGCAGCGGGCGGGCGGGATCGATGCTTTGGGCGTAGTGAAAGAGCCCCAGCCGCCAGCGGCCCTCGGGCAAGGGGGGCGTCGGCCAGACGAAGCGGATCTTTTTAAGCGCCATGGTGCATCGAGCAAGGCGGGCGCCCGGTGTCTTTCGCAAGGACGAGCCGAGACGGATGCGTGACGGGAAGGTAACAAATCGCCGGAATGCGCGACGGCTTGCCAGCGAGGGGCGCTGGAGTGTTGGCTAAAAAGCACAATGACCGATGTTGCCGCCCCTCGCCCTCGTATCCTGATCGCCGACGATTCTGATGTGTGCCGCACGGTGCTGGCGATCCTGCTGAAAAACTCGGGCTTCGAGGTGACAAGCGTCGTGAATGGTCGCGAGGCCCTGCTGAAGCTGCGCGCGCTGAGTTTCGATCTCGCGATCCTGGACAACGACATGCCGGTGCTGGATGGTCTCGGCACGCTGGCGGCGCTGCGCGAATTCGCCCCCGAGCTGCCGGTGGCGGTGGTGTCGGGCACGTTGTCGCCAGACCTGCGTTCGCGCTATGAATCCCACCGCATCGAGGCGATCTACGACAAGCCGGTGGACCCGCGTAAACTGCGCGATCAGATCCCGGCTATCCTGGAGGGTCGGAAACGGAAGGCCCTCGCGGCGGCGGGCGGGGCGGACGCGGCATCGCGCGCGCCTTTCCTCGTGCTGGGCGCGGCGGATGGCGCGCTGGAGAAACCGGTTTTCGCCGGCGGTTCGTCGCAGGTGCGCAAGCTGGTGGCGGATTTCGGGCGCATCCGCGATTTCCGGGCCGCGGCCACGATCTCGGGCGGCGCCGGCGCGGCGTTTCTCGACGTGGCGGTGGCGCTGGCGGAGGAGAAGGACGCGGTGCTGCTGTGCTGCGCGGCGGCGGAGGTGAGCGCGGCGCGGCTGACGCGCCTGTTTGCGCCGGCGCTGCTGCACACGAGGCCGGTGTTGTTGATCGTGACGAACGCGGAGCGGCTCGATGCGGGCCAGCAGGAGTTGCTGGACAACTTGATCGCGGGCGGCGGCGAACTGGCTGCGTTCAACGGGCGTGCGCGGGTGATCCTGTGCGCCGAGGGCTCGCTGGCGGCGCTGGCAGACGCGGGGGAATTTAACGAGATGCTGTTGATGCGTGCGGGGGCGATGAAGCTGACCATCCCGGCGCTGGCGCAGCGGACGGAGGACTTGTCGCAGATCGCGCGGGCGGTGTTGCGGCGCATCGGTGCCACGGGGGTGAAGCTAACCCCGGCGGCGCTGGGCTGGATCGAGGCGTGTCCTTGGAAAGGCGATTACCTGCAACTGCACCGTGCGGTGGAGATCGCGCGGCGTGCGCGGCCAGATGCGACGGAGCTGGGGATTTCCGATCTGGAGGCGGCCTTTGCGGCCGAGCCCGGCACGCGCGAGCCGCTGTATCACGACGTGCTGGGTATCACGCTCGGCGGCGCCTGAGCCGAACACACAATGTAAGGGATGTGGAGCGGGTTGGCCGCTCTGGAGCGGCAGCGACGCTTGCGCGTCGCGCCGCACCCGTCGGACGGGCTCAGCCGAACTCATGCAGTTGTTCGGGTCGCAGCGAGATGAATTGGCGGCACCTTTCGGTGGGGCCCTCGGCTCGAAATACTCTCCGAGTATTGTTCGCCCTGCGGGCTCACCCTCCGCCTGCGGCTCCGGGCTACGCCATCTCCGCTTCGCTCCGTCCTTCGCTCGGTCCGCACCGAAATCTGCTCGCCACTTCACCCCGTTGCTCCGCCGCCCAACTGCATGAGTCCGGCTCAGGTGCCGTGACGGAGGGCTTGGAGGACGTTGAGCGAGTGGTTGCCGATGCTCTCCATGTTGTTGAGGATGTCGATGTAGAGCATCTCGGCCTTGATGACCTCGCCGCTGGCGCGCATGCGCTGCATGGAGGCCTTGCGGAGATTTTTGCGGAAGGCGTCGATGAGATTTTCCAACTGGTAGGCGGGCTCCATGTCGGCGGTGGAGACGCCGGTTTCTAGACGCTGGGAATAAAAATCCATGAACTGAAGGACGAGTCCGGAAAACTCGCGGACCTGGCGGTTGGCCTCGTCGGGGAGGACGCGTTGCTTGCGGTGTTTGCGTTCGGCGAGGAGGACGAGCCGGTAGCCGCAGTCGCAGACATCCTCGAGCTCGGCCACCACGCGGAGCAGGCCGGTGACGCGGGCCATGGTGGCGTCGCTGACGCCGCTGGAAGTGCAGCGCAAGAGGTAGGCGGTGGTCTCTACGGCGCGACGATCGCTCTCTTTTTCCAGTTCCTTGAGGGCCTTTACGCGGGCCTCAAGCGCGGCGGGATCGGCCGGGGCGGACTCGAACAGATCGGCGAAGCCGGTGACGAGCTCGCGGGTGATCTGGCCCATTCGCCGCACGTCGCGCTCGGCCTCGGCGAGGTTGAGCTCGCCGGTGTGGGGGACGAGCGGGGATTCGTAGGCGACGTGGTCGCGTGCGGGCTCGGCGCGGTCCTTGACCATCCACTCGGAGAGTCTGGCGAGCTGGGGCACGAAGCCGATGAGCAGCGCGGTGTTGGCTATGTTGAACAGGCTGTGGAAGGCGGCCATGTGGAGCGGCATGTGGGACGAGTCGGCGGCCTGGCCCGGCATGATGTGCTCGATGAACGCGACAAACTGGTTGAAGAGCGCGATGGCCCAGACGACCCCGAGGACGTTGAAGATGAAGTGCACGCGGGCGGCGCGCTTGGCCTGCACATTGCCGCCGAGCGCGGCGAGGTTGGCGGTGATGGTGGTGCCGATGTTTTCGCCGAGGGTGATGGCGCAGGCGGTGGGGAAATCGATCCAGCCCTTATAGGCCATGGTGAGGGTGATGGCGCCGGCGACCGAGGAGGACTGCACCACCACGGTGAGGACGATGCCGAAGACGAAAAACAGCAGGGTGGACCAGATGCCGTGGCCGGTGTAATCCGTGATGAACTCGAGCATCTCTGGGTTGCTCTTAATGTCGGGCACCGAGTCCTTGAGGAACATGAGGCCGATGAAGAGCAGGCCGAAGCCCATCAGGAACTCGCCGGTGTCGCGCAGGCGTGGCTTGCGCATGAACAGCAAAGGCAGGGCGAGGCCCATCATGGGCAAGGCGATGGCGGAGATGCTGAATTTGAAGCCGAAGAACGAAACGAGCCAGAAGGTCGTGGTGGTGCCGATGTTGGCGCCCATGATCATGCCGATCGACTCGGCGAGGGTGAGCAGGCCCGCGTTGACGAAGCTCACGATCATCACGGTGGTGGCGGAGGACGACTGCACCAGGCAGGTGACGCTAAAGCCGGACAGGACGCCGGCGAAGCGGTTGCCCGCCACCGTGCGCATGATGCCGCGCATGCGCTCGCCGGAGAGCTTTTGCAGGGCCTCGGACATGACTTTCATGCCGAAGAGGAACATGCCCAGGCTGCCGAGCAGGGAGAGGATCGTGGAGATCATGCGCGCACTGTGGTTTTGTGACGGTTACGTGTCGTTTGTGTGACGAAAAAACGTGACGAGGTATCGCAGCGTATCCGGCGCGGGCAAGGGCGGAAGGCGGCCGGGCGGTGAAAAGACGGGCACGACGGAGCGGACGCCGGGCTCGATCGATTCGGCCGCAGGGCTAGCCGCGCTTCGGGCCCCACTTGCGGTCGTTTTTCAGTTCGAGGCGGCGGGTCTCGACTTGAAGGCCGGCGACGGCGGGGTGCTGGCGCAGGGGTTTGTAGGCGTCGGGGTGGAAACGGAAGCCCAGCGCGCTGCTCGCCTCGCTGATGGCGGTGACGCGATCCTCGAAGACGAAGCCGAGGTCGATGCGGGTGTCGCCGTTGTGCTTGTCGAGAGTGGTGCGGAGGAGGCGGAGGAAATCCGTGGTGCGCGGATGGCCGGCGTGGAGCAGCCACTGGATTTTTTTCACGTTGGCGGCGGTGTAGGAGGGAAGTGGATACGCCTCCTTCACGTTGATGCGCGGGCCTTCCTGACCGACGATAATGGTGCCGAGCACGCAGATGAGGGCGTTGTCGGTGAGCACGTGGCCATGGGCGGCGAAGGCGTCGGCGAACATGTTTAGCCCGATGGTGGCGGTGCGGGTCTGGAGGCTGAAGGCCATCCACGGACGGTTGTCTTTTTTGGCGAGTTTCTTCTGGAGCGAGCCGGCGATGCCGCAGAGACGGAATTCGGTGCGGTCGTCCTGCTCGAGGAGCTCGTTGACCGGGTAGGTGTCGAGGGCTTCGACCAGGCCGGCGTAGGCGTCGAGCGGGTGGCCGGAGACGTAGAAGCCAAGCAGTTCCTTCTCGAACTGGAGGAGGGTGGATGCGTTGAAGGCGAGGGTGGTGGTGGGGCCTTTGTTTTTGGGCGAAGGCGCGGGGGCGGATGTCGTGGCCGGAGCCACCCCGGAACCGAGAAGATCGCCGAGGGAGGGGGACGCAGGCTGGGCAGGGGCAATGTTCGTATTACGAACATTGGGCTCGGTGCGGCGGGCGTGGCGGAGCACGTCGTCGAGCTCGCGGCGCAACTGGTCGACGGGCGGCGGCGGCTGGGGGGCGTCGAGCTCGATGCCGAAGTCGAAGGAGATGGTCTCGGCCTTGGGCGCGGCGTCGGCGGGTTTGGCGGGGGCGTCGTTTTTGCGGAGCGCGGGGTATTTGCGCACGAGGTCGGCGAGGGCCTCGAGGTGGGCGTCTATCTGGGCGTAGAGCTCCTCGCGGTCGGCGCCGGAAAAATCGAAGGCCCCGGTGGCGACGAGGCACTCGAGCACGCGTTTGTTGAGCGCCTTGCTGTCCACGCGGAGGAGGAAGTCGCGGAAGTCGCGGAAGGGTCCGTTGGCCTCGCGCTCGGCGAGGATCTTTTGTCCCGCCTGCTCGCCCACGCCCTTGATGCCGGCGAGGCCGAAGCGGATGACGCCGTCGGCCGCGTCGGCGGTCTTTTTAAACACGGGGGTGAAGGTCTCGCGGGACTCGTTGATGTCGGGGCCCAGCACGGTGATGCCCATGGCCTCGGCCTCGGCGATGAAGTGGGAGACCTTTTCGGAGTTGCCGAGCTCGGCGGTGAGCACGGCGGCCATGAATTGCACCGGGTAGTTGGCCTTCAAATACGCGGTGTGGTAGGCGACGACGGCGTAGGCGGCGGAGTGGGACTTGTTGAAGCCGTATTGGGCGAACTTGTTGAGCAGGTCGAAGATCTCGTTGGCCTTGGAGTCGGGGATGTTGTGCAGGCGCTTGGCGCCATCGACGAATTTGACGCGCTCCTTGGCCATGGCGTCGGCGTCCTTCTTGCCCATGGCGCGGCGGAGCATGTCGGCGCCGCCGAGGGTGTAGCCGCCGATGACGCGGGCGCACTCCATCACCTGCTCCTGATAGACGATGATGCCGAAGGTCTCCTTGAGCACGGGCTCCAGCAGGGGGTGCGGGTAAACGATGGAAGCGGGGTCCTTTTTGCCGCGGGCGTAGTCGGGGATGAAGGCCATCGGGCCCGGGCGGTAGAGGGCGGAGATGGCGTTGATGTCGTCGATGGTGGAGATGCCGACCTGACGGGCGGCGCCCTGCATGCCGCCGGACTCGAGCTGGAAGACGCCGATGGTCTTGCCGGCGTTGAGGAGTTCGTAGGTCTTGGGGTCGTCTAGGCCGCGGGAATCGAGCTCGAAGTCGGGATTGGCGGTGCGGCGGACGTTCTCGACCGCGTCGGAGATGACGGTGAGCGTCTTGAGGCCGAGGAAGTCCATCTTGAGCAGGCCGAGCTTGCCGACGGCGCCCATGTCGAACTGCACGGTGACGTCGCCTTCTTGGGAGGTGAGGGGGACGAACTCATCGAGCGGCTGTTCGGTGATGATGATGCCGGCGGCGTGTTTGCCGGTGTTGCGCACCATGCCCTCGAGGACGAGGCCTTGGTCGATGATTTTTTTGGCGACGGGGTTGCGGTCGTATTCGCCCTTCAGTTCGGCGGATTTTTTCAACGAATCCTCGAGCGAGATGTTGAGCTCGTCGGGGATCATCTTGGCCAGGCGGTCGGCCTCGGCGAAGGGGAGGTCGTGGACGCGGGCGACGTCGCGCACGACCATCTTGGCCCCTAGGGTGCCGTAGGTGATGATGTTGGCCACGCAGTCGCGGCCGTATTTGTCGCGCACGTAATCGATGACCTCGCCGCGGCGGCGCATGCAGAAGTCGATGTCGAAGTCGGGCGGGGAGACGCGTTCGGGATTGAGGAAGCGCTCGAAGAGCAGGCCGAAGCGGATGGGGTCGATGTCGGTGATGCCGAGCAGGTAGGCGACGAGGCAGCCGGCGCCGGAGCCGCGGCCCGGGCCCACGGGGATGCGGTGCTCGCGGGCCCAGTTGATGAAGTCCCAGACGACGAGGAAGTAGTCGTCGAAGCCGGTGACGTGAATGATGGACAGCTCGTAGCCGGTGCGGAGGACGAGGAGTTCGTCGGGTGCGAGGCCGGAGTAGTCGGGCGGGGCGGGTTTCTGGCCGGGCTCGAGGTTTTGCAGCTTCGCGAGGCGGGCGGCGACGATCTCGCGGGCGGCGACGGAGGCGTAGTCGTGACCGTAGCGCGTATTCAGGCCCTTGATACAGAGATCGAGCAGGTAGGAGTGGGCGGCGAGACGGTGCTCGGCGTGGCGGGTCTTGATCTCGGGCGGGAGGGGATAGCGCGGGTAGCGTTCCGAGCCCTTGGGAAAGGGGATCTTCACGTCGCACATCTCGGCGACGAGACGGGTGTTGGTCAGGGACTCGGGAATCTCGCCGAAGAGTTTGAGCATCTCGTCGGCGGATTTGAGATAGAAGGCGGAGGAGTCGAACCGCATGCGGTTCGCGTCGGCCACCTTGGAGCCGGTCTGGATGCAGAGAAGGGTGTCGTGCGAGTTGGCGTCGGTCTCCTTGACGTAGTGGACGTCATTGGAGCAGATGGTCTTGAGGCCGTATTTTTCGGCGAGGGCGAGCAGCCCCGGGATGATGTCGCGCTGTTCGCGGATACCGTGGTCCTGGAGTTCGACGAAGTAGTTTTCGCGTCCGAATATCTCGACGTAGCGGGCGCAGGCGGCGTCGGCGTCGGCCTCGCGTCCGTGCATGAGGTGTTGGCAAACCTCGGAGGCGAGGCAGCCGGTGAAGCCGATGAGCCCCTTGGCGTATTTGGCCACGGTTTCGAGATCGGCGCGGGGCTTGTAGTAGAAGCCCTTGAGGTGCGCGTCGGAGACGAGTTTGAGCAGGTTTTGGTAACCCTCGAGGTTGCGGGCGAGAACGCCCAGGTGGTAGTAGCTTTTGCCGTCCTCGGATTTGCCGGATTTTTCGAGGCGCGAGCCCGGGGCGATGTAGAGTTCGCAACCGACCAGAGGCTTGAGGTTGGCAGATTTGGCGGCGTTGAAAAACTCGATCGCGCCGAACATGTTGCCGTGGTCGGTCAGGGCGACGGCGGTCTGGCCCAGCTCGACGGTGCGCTTCATGAGGCGGTCGATCTTACAGGCGCCGTCGAGCAGGCTGTAATCGGAGTGGACGTGGAGGTGGACGAAATCTGAGGCGGCGATCGACACGGTGGGTGAAAGCAAGGCGTGCGTCGGGGGGCGGCAAGCGCGGATACCCGAGGGGAGGCGAACGGTGTGCAGGCTTGGCTAAAAAAGCCGTTGACGGAGGCGGGGCGGGCGGGTTGGTTCTTCGTTTTTCCCAAATCCCGACCCTCTTTTCATCATGCCCATCGAGATCAAAATCCGTAAAAACGAGCCTGTTGACCGCGCCATCCGCCGGCTAAAGAAGAAGCTCGAGCGCGAGAACATCATCAAGGATGTGCGCGCCAAGCGCTACTACGAGAAGCCCTGCGAGCGCCGTCGCCGCAAGGAAAAGGTCCAGGCTTTCACCCAGATGCTGCGCCGTCGCTACGCCGAGTAAGCAGGCCGCGTCACGAACCGAGCAAAATTCGGTTAATACAGACCGCGCCGGCATTTAATGCCGTCGCGGTTTTTGCTTTTTGGACGTTGCGGGCTCATCAAGACCCGTTTGCTTAACCGTCCTTTTTCCCATTTGTAACCTCACTTTCCCTCGCGTCGCGTGAAGCCCTCCCTCGCACTTTCCAGCTGCTGGAACTCATTTCGTCACCACGATGGTTACGCGATGCTGCGGGAGATCACCGATCTGGGTTTCACGCATGCCGAGCTGAGTCACGGTATCCGTATCGTCCTGGTGCCTGGTATTCTTCGGGCGGTGGAGGAAGGGATGATCAAGATCAGCTCCACGCACAATTTCTGTCCCCTGCCCACCGGGGTGACGCAGGCGGCCCCGAATCTCTTCGAGCCATCGGCGAGCGAGCATCGTGAGCACGAGCAGTGGCTGCGGCATACGAAGCGGTCCATCGACTTCGCCGCGCAGGTAAAGGCCAAGGTCTGCGTGGTGCACTTGGGCAGCGTGAAATTCTGGCTGTTTCCGCCGTCGCGTAAATTGCACGCCTATCTGCGCGATCACGTGGACGCGAACACGGCGGACGATTCCAAATACCGCCAGCTGTTGCGCAAAGGCGGCGAGAAGCTGCGGGCGAAAATGGGGCCTTTCTGGAAGCAGACCCAGGCCAGCCTGAAGGAGATCAACGCCTACGCCAAAGAGCGCGGCGTGCGCCTTGGCTGCGAGAACCGTGAGAAGTTTGAGGAGCTGCCGCTCGACGACGATTTTCCCTCCCTGTTTGAGGCGCTGGGCGAGGACACGGCGTGCGGTTACTGGCACGACACCGGTCACGCCGACATCAAGGCGGGCATGGGCGTGCTCCATCACCGCGACCACTTGGCGCAAAACGCGGCGCGGTTGCTCGGCTTTCACCTGCACGACGTGAACGCGAAAGGCAAAGATCACCAGGCGATCGGCTCGGGGCACATCGATTTTGAGATGATCAGCGAGTTTTGGCGGCCCGAGCACCTGTTGACGCTGGAGCTTAGCCCGCGCGCCACGGTGCCCGATGTGGTGGAGTCCAAGCGTCGGATCGAGGAGTTGATCCAACTCCGTTTCGGTGCGGCCTGACGCCACGGCGATGTGGCGCGGGGAGGCGCAGACTGCGGTTTGGCGCGACTGCGCGCGTCGCGTGCGCACATGAAAAAAGCCGGTCGCGTGAGCGACCGGCTTTTTAGCGAAAACGTGACGACGAATCAGACGTCGGGCTTGGTCTTGCGGAGACCCATGATGCGGTCGCCCTCTTTCCACTGGCCGCGCTTTTTCAGGGTGGCCACGCGCTCGAAGCGCTTGAGGACGTTGCGTTTGATGACGATGCCTTTGGCACCTTGGAGGCTGGCGTGTTGGGACATGGCGTAAATGATTCGGAGGTTGGGAAACGGGTTAAAAGTTGACTGAGCTACGGGGCGACCGAGCCCATGACAAGTATTTTTCGCCCACGTGCGTCGCTTCGGTCACGATCCACTGTGGAGTGTCGTAGGGATGGGCAGAATGGACGTAGGTGGAAAGGGCGGCGGATTGCTCGCGAAAGAATTTGAAGGTGATGCGCCATTCCTCGGCGGCGGTCTTGCGGCCTTGCCACACATAATGGGAGTGGATGGGGCCCTCGACCTGGGCGCAGAAGGCGAGGTTCTGCTCGATGGCGGCCGAGGCGAGGTGTTCGGCGTCGAGGCGGGTGGCGACGGTGGTGGTGGCGATCAGCATGGCGTGGCGCGGTGCGCAGGGAGTTGAAGGCGCGGACCGCGGTGGGCGAGCGGGAAAACTCGGCGAAATGACCCTTGACCGACGGAGGGCGGGGTTTTGTTCTCTCTGGTTCTCACTCTCTCTGTCAGACCCTCGAAAGATTATGCGCGACGAATATCTCAAAGAAGCCAAGACCATCATCAAGGACCCGAACGTGCTCATCAACGTGGTGTCCCGCCGCGTGAAGCAGCTCAAGCGCGGCAGCCGTCCCTTGGTCGAGTCGCTGGAAAAGCTTTCGCCCGAAGACGTCGCCCTGCGCGAAGTGATCGAGGGCAAGATCACCTACGAGCTCGCCTAAAGCCCGTAGGCGCGCCGCCCGGACGGCACGTTTCCCCCTCTTCTCGCCGTCACCCGGAGCCGGGTGGCGGCGTTTGTGTTTCAACCGCACTGATTTTCCCCCGTCATGTCCGCCGCCAAGGCCAACAAGAAGGACGCCAAGCGCTACACCGAGATCCGCAACGCGAAGGCGCTGCGCGACTACAAGGTGGAGGAGCGCTTCGAGGCCGGGATCAAGCTTCAGGGCACCGAAGTGAAGGCCATCCGCGCGGGGCGCGCGCAGATCAGCGACGCTTTCGGGCGGTTCGACAAGGGCGACCTGTGGCTGCTGAACGCGCACATCGACGAGTATGCCTTTGGCAACCTTAACAACCACGCCACCCGCCGGACGCGCAAACTGCTTCTGCACAAGCATCAGCTCCGCAAAATCGCCCAAGCCCTGCAGATCGGCGGCTACGCGCTGGTGCCCCTGCGCATGTATTTCAAGGAGTCGCTGGTGAAGGTGGAGGTGGCGCTGTGCACCGGAAAACAGAGCCACGACAAGCGCGACGATCTGCGCAAGCGCACGGTGGACCTGGAAGTGCGCCAGGCGCTCAAGTCGATGGATCGCCGCCGGTGACGCCGGGCGCGTCGGTGCCGAGACAGACTTTGCGGCGCGCGTGACGCGAGCGGGCTCGACGTGCGCCCGGAAACTCGCGACGACTAAAGTTTCCATGAGCAACGGCCCCTCTTCCCGACAAATCACGGTTCGCATCCCCGGCAGCACGTCCAACTGCGGCGCGGGTTTTGATTCCCTTGGGCTGGCCCTCACCGTTTACAACCGCGTGACCCTGCGCTGGCTCGACGAGGCGCCGGCGGCCGGCGGGGAGGCGTGGGACGCCCGGCCGGAACGCGAGTCCGACGGGCGGGCGCAGGCGATGGTGACGGAGGCGGCGCGGGCCTTTGGCGTGCTGGCGCGCGTGGGGGGGCGGAGCTTCTCCTACCGCATTGATGGCGACGTGCCTCCGGCGCGCGGGCTGGGCTCCTCGATCACGGTGATCGGCGGTGTGTTGGCGGGCTTGAACGCGCTGGCGGGCGGGCCGCTCACCCGCGAGCAACTGGTGGCGATCGCCACGCACATGGAAGGGCACCCGGACAACGCGGCGGCGGGGCTGCTCGGCGGCTTTTGCGTGGCGCGCTGCGATCCGGCGAAGAACGACTACCTCGGCACGGTGCGTATCACGTTGCCGGATACGCTGCGCTTCGTCGTCGCCTCGCCCTCGGTGGAGCTGCTGACCAAGGAGTCGCGCGGCGTGCTGCCGGCGACGCTGCCCTATTTCGACGCGGTGAAGAGCATCAACAGCGCGGCCTACCTGGTGGCGGCGCTGGCGACGGGCGACTATGCGCGCCTGCGCGAGGCGGTGTCGGATTTCATGCACGAGCCCTACCGCCTGCCGAAGATACGCGGCGGGCGCGAGGCGATCGCCGCCGGCGTGGCGGCGGGGGCCTACACCGGGTGGTTGAGCGGCAGCGGCTCGAGCGTGCTCTGCGTGAGCGAGGCGGGCGCGGCGAAGGCGGTGGGAGAGGCGATGCGGGCGGCCTTCGCGGCGGCCGGCGTGCCGAGCGAGGTCCGCGATCTCGCGGCGGACAACGTGGGCTACGTGATCGAGGGCTGAAATTCTCGACCGCGAATGGACGCGAATAGACGCGAATAAGAAGAAGTCTATTTCCCGGCATTCGCGTCCATTCGTGTTCATTCGCGGTAAAGGTTTTGCTCCATGCTGCACGTCGTCCTCTTCCAGCCCCAGATCCCGCAAAACACGGGTAACATCGGGCGCATGTGCGCGATCACGAAGTCGCGGCTGCACCTGATCCATCCGCTCGGCTACAAGATCACCGACGCGGCGCTGCGACGGGCGGGCATGGACTACTGGTTCTCGCTCGACGTGCACCAGCACGCGGACTGGGCGGCGTTCAAGGCTAGCGAGCACGCGCCGAGGCGACTGTGGCTGATCGAGACGGGCGACTTTCCCACCATCTGGCAGACGCGCTTCGAGGACGGCGACGGGTTGGTCTTTGGCAACGAGGGGCAGGGCTCGCCGCCCTGGTTGTATCAGGAATTTGGAGACGGCCGCAGCGTGACCATCCCTCAGGCCAACACCGCGCTGCGCTCGCTCAACCTCAGCACGGCGGCGGGCGTGGCGTGCTACGAGGCTCTGCGCCAGATCGGCATGCCCGCCTAGGCCGGGGCGGGCGGTGCGTCCGGGGCGGTTGGTGCTCAGCGCTCGATGCGCGGCACGGCGGCGAGCAGGGCGCGGGTGTAGGCGTGGCGGGGGTTTTCCATCACCTCGACGGTCTCGCCCAGCTCGACGATTTTGCCGCGGTAGAGCACGGCGACGCGATCGGAGATGTGTTTCACGACCGAGAGGTCGTGGGAGATGAAGAGCAGGGTGAGGCCGAGGCGGCGGACGAGGTCGGCCAGCAGGTTGAGAATCTGGCCCTGGATGGACACGTCGAGGGCGGAGACGGGCTCGTCGGCGATGATGATCCTGGGCCGCAGGGCGAGGGCGCGGGCGATGGCGATGCGCTGGCGCTGACCGCCGGAAAACTCGTGCGGATACTTGGCGCCGTCGCGCTCGGGCAGGCCGACCTGGCGCATGAGCTCGGCCACGCGGGCGGGCACCTCGGCGGCGGGGCAGACGCGGTGAACGCGGAGGGGTTCTGCGAGGGCGGCGGCGATGGTGAGGCGGGGATTGAGCGAGGCGAAGGGATCCTGAAACACCATCTGCAATTCGCGGCGCGTGGCGGCGATATCCCGGGACCGATCGGCGAGGAGCGGGCGGCCTTCGAGGAGCACGCTGCCGGACGTGATGGGCGCCAGGCCTATGATGGCACGGGCGAGGGTGGATTTGCCCGAGCCGGATTCGCCGACCAGGCCGACGACCTCGCCGCGATGGATGGCGAGGCTGACGCCGTCCACGGCGCGGATGGGCGCGGGTTTTGGGCCGAAAAAGGCGGAGCGGCGGGCGGGGAAGTGCGTGCTCAGGTCGCGAACTTCGAGGATGACCTCACGATCGTTTTTCGCGGGAGCTAACTTTTTTTCCTCGGGGAGGTTATCGGCATTTGTAACCAAATTGGTTACAAGTTCGGCTGGGGGCGGAAGGTCGAAGCGGGCGAGGAGGGTGGACTCGTCGATGGGGCGGGATAGATCGGGCGGGAGGCCGGGGATGGTGAAGAGCGGGCGGCCGCGGGGCTGGAGGGAGGGCACGCAGCGCTGGAGGGCGCGGGTGTAGGGGTGTTGCGGGGCGCGGAAAATATCGCGGGTGGCGCCGGTCTCGACGATGCGGCCGGCATACATGACCTGCACGCGATCACAGAGTCCGGAGACGATGCCGAGATCGTGGGTGATGAAGATGACGGCCATGCCCAGCTCGCGCTGGAGTTTTTTGATGAGTTCGAGGATCTGGGCCTGGACGGTGACGTCGAGGGCGGTGGTGGGCTCGTCGGCGATGAGGAGGTCGGGGCGGGTGATGAGGGCCATCGCGATCATGACGCGTTGGCGCATGCCGCCGGAAAATTCGTGAGGGTAGGCGTGCAGCCGGCCGGCGGCGTCCTGGATGCCCACGGCCTCGAGCATGGCGAGGGC
>JALOTV010000283.1 GCA_025457685.1 Opitutaceae bacterium | reverse complement strand
AGCCATCACCTGCCCCCCGCGCCGCTGGGCGACGGCACCGAGCTGGTGGTGGTGCGCGATCCGGTGTCGCTGGACGAGGCGGGCGCGCGTTTCCTGCGTCTGCGTGTGGAGCTGCGCTGAGCCCGGGAGCGGCGTGAGCTTCGGTGGCGCGGACCCGGTCCGCGCATAATGGAAAACGTGCCGCGCAAAGGCGCGTGGCGGAGCGGTTCGCGACGCGATAAGCTCACGGTGTCTCGAGCGTTTCGCGTTGCGCGCGCCCGGCTCCATCAACCCCCAAAAACCACCCCATGTTCACCCCATCGCATCTTCTGCGCGGTCTCTTCGTGGCCGCATGCGGCGTCCTCGTCCCTCTGGTCCTTTCGGGTCAGCCGTCCGTGCCCTTCTCGGTCGAGATCGAGTCGGCCTCCCACGCCTCGTCCTACTGGAGCGTGGCCAATGATCCGGTCGCCTCCGGAACCCAGGGCCTGCAAGCCGCGGTGAGCAGCACCAGCGCCGCGCCCGCCGCCGGCGGGCTGGTCTACGGCTTCACGCTGAGCTCGCCCTCGACCATCTACCTGCACCTGCGAGCCAAGGCCGCCAACACCAGTTCGGACTCGGTCTGGGTGAGGCTCAACGGCGGCACGTGGGCGCAGTTCAGCCTCGATGCGACCGGAGCCTTCACCTGGCGCAATCGCTCCTACTCGTCGGTGCCGGCGGGCAACCACCAGGTGGAGATTCGCGTGCGCGAGGCCGGCGCCTGGCTCGACGCGCTCGGCGTGACCACCAGCACGACCCCGCCCGCCTTGCCCGCCGCCTTGGCCGAGTTGGTCCCGGTGGGCGCATATTTTTCCACGCCCTGGGGCACGGCCGGCGACAACGGTCCCGGGCGCCTCTACGACGGTGCCACCGCCGACGGCGGCAACGGAACCCGGTGGGCGAGCAACACCAGTCCGTCCACCCTCGCCGTCGCGCCGCGCGAGGTCGTGCTCGATCTGGGCGCCTCGCGCGCACCGAGCCGGTTTGAACTCTGGCCCTATCAAGCCCGGGCCTATCACCATAAAATCTACGTTTCGGACAACCCGTCCTCGTGGGGCACGCCGGTGGTCAACGCGCAGCCTCTCACCGGGCAATCCAGCTATGTCCACCTCACGCCCGGCGCCAAAAGCGGTCGTTACGTGCGCCTCGTGATCGATGGCATCTCCGGCGGCACCACGACGTGGGCCAGCGTAAACGAGTTCCGTCTCCTCGGCGACGCCGGCTCCGCGCCTCCGACTTCCTACAACCTCGATCCGGCGGTAAACCCGAGCAAAAACTTCGACCTCACCAAGTGGAAATACACCAAGCCCGACGGTAACGACGTCCAGGTCTCCACCATTATCGCGGGCGCCGGCTACGTGCTCGCCCAGCGTTTCTACACCGATCCCGTCACCGGTGGAATGGTGTTTCGCTGCGGCAACAAAGAGGGCACGACCTCGGGCTCGAGCTACACCCGTTCCGAATTGCGCGGCATGCTCTCGGGCACCGCGTCCACCTCGGCGTCGAGCGCGGTGAACAACTGGTATCTGTCCGGCTCGAGCTCCATCCCCGCCAACGCCGGAGGCGTGAACGGCAACCTCAAGGCCACGCTCGCGGTGGATCGCGTCTCGACCACGGGCACGACCGCGCAGGTGGGGCGCGTGATCGTCGGCCAGATCCACGCCTCGGATAACGAGCCCTGCCGGCTCTACTACCACAAGCGGCCCTCCGACGCCCGGGGCGCGGTGTATTTCGCCCATGAATACGAAAACAGCTCCGGCGCCAAGGTTACCGACTGGATCCCGCTGATCGGCTCGAACACGTCGCTGAATCCCGCCGACGGCATCGTGCTGGGCGAAATCTGGGCCTACGAGATCAGGCTCATCAACCGCGCCCTCACCGTCACGATCCGCCGTCCGGGCAAGCCCGACGTGGTCGGCACGCACACCATCCACTCGAGTTTCCAGAACCGCTACATGTATTTCAAAGCGGGCGTATATAACCAAAACAACAGCGGCGATGCGGATGCGAACGCGGACTACGTGCAGGCCACGTTCTACGAACTCACCGCCACCCATCCCTGAGCGCGCGGGCGCTTGCCGAATCACGGGCTCGCCTCATCAGCGGGCCTCTTTTCAAGACGCGCCGAGCGCGCCGCGTCGCCGCCGAAACTCGCTCGGCGTGCAGCCCGTGGCCTCGCGAAAGGCGGTGGAGAAACGCGCCGCGTAGGCGTAGCCGCAGGCCTCGGCCACGCGCCCCAGGTCGAGATCGGTGCATGCCAGCAGTTCGCGGGCGCGCTGCATCCGCGCGCGGGTGATCTCCCGCTTGGGGGTATCGCGCCCCGCGCGTTGAAAGAGCTCCTCCATGCGGCGGCGCGAGAGCCCGGCCGCGCGTGCCAGCCCGTCCACGTCGAGCGCCTCGCCGCAATGTTCGTGCAGGTGGCGGAGGGCCTTGGCGAGGGCGGGCTCTGGAGCGAGGAAAGCGTCGCTGGAGCCGCGAGCCACCACGCCGGCCGGCGCCACGCGCACCGCTTGGAGTGGTGCCTCTGGGGTGACACCGGCCGCGTGCAGCCGCTCCGCGGCGCGCGCGACCTCCGCCCCGATGCCATCCCAGGGTATGCGCACGCTGGATAGTCCCGGGCGCGCGAGGCCGCAGGCGAGCTCATCGTTGTTGGCCGCCACCACCGCCACGTCTTCCGGCACCCGCAGGCCGAGGCGCGCGCAGGCCTGCAGCACGCGCCTGCCGATGGAGTCTTGGGCGGCAAACACGCCCGCCGGCCGAGGTAGCGCGGCGAGCCAGGCGAGCAGACTGGTATCCGGGGGCATCCAGTCCTCCAGGTAGCGCTCCCGGCCCTCGTCGGGCAAGATGTGTGAAGATGCCGGGGGCCGCCCTCGCCGCGCCAGGGCGCGGGCGAAGCCCTCGTGCCGCAGGTGCGAGTAGGGGGCGTCCTTGCCCACAAACGCGAGGTGCGGGTAGCCCCGCTCGAGGAGGTGTTCGGCGGCTTGCTCGCCCACCTGTGGATTATCCACGCCCAGGCAGCACACCCCGACCGCGCGTTCGTGTCCGCCGATCAGGACAAGCGGCGGACCAAGCGGCCGCAGTTCCTCGACCAAGCCGGGCAGCCAGCGCGCCACCAGCACGTCGGCCCTCCACTCCGCCGCCCGTGCGCGCAGTTCTTGAACCGGGCGATCCACGTCGAGAAACCGCGTTTCCCACGCCTCCGCCAAAGCGCGGAACAAGCCGGGCGCGAGGCGTTGGGCGGTGATCGTATCGGTGATGATTCCCAAGACAGGCGATCGGGGCCGGGACATGACGACGCGGACAGGAGGATCAAGGCGCCATCACTCTCGCGCTCTCCGGATGAGAAACGCTTTTGGCTGGCGCGGAACATATTTTGAATATGATAATTATAAAATGCTCAAGACCCAACTGCTTCACCCCGAGCTTCTCGCCGCGTTGGCGGTATCGGGTCACTTTTCCCAAATCCTGGTGGCGGACGCGAATTTCCCGGTCGCGAGCCTGCGTGGGCCGAACGCAAAGGTGGTGCATCTCAACCTCACGCCCGGGGTGGTGGATGCGCCGACGGTGCTCGACGTGCTGCTCGGCGCGATACCGGTGCAAGCGGCCGCGGTGATGTTGCCGCCTGCCGATTTTGCCCCCGCGATTCACGAACTTTATCGCGGGCGTCTGGGCGACGAGGTGCGTTGGGAGCGCCTGGAGCGCGCGGCCTTTTACGAACGCATCTCGTCGCCACGCACCACTCTGATCGTGGCCACGGCCGAGGCGCGGCGCTTCGCCAACCTGCTGCTTGAGGTCGGGGTGGTGAAGCTGCCGTCGGAGAATTTTTGAACCGCGTCTCGCCGCCTTTCCCCGCGCGGAACCCGGGCGCGACCCGGCTGTATTAAAATTTTCCCTACCCCGCACCCCATGCCTTCGTTCGCCTCGTGTTTGATTTTCTCCCTTGTTGTCGCGGCCTGCCTCGCCTCCGGTCCGGCCGGCGCCGAGCCCTGGCGCTCCGAGTTGTATCCGGAAACTGGTTACGATCCTGGCGCGGCCAATCTCGAGACCGACAAGGTGCTGCAGGATTTTTCCTATGC
>JALOTV010000282.1 GCA_025457685.1 Opitutaceae bacterium | reverse complement strand
CCGGGCATGTCGGCGCGCTGGACATTCGGGTTTAGCCTCAGCGTCTGCGCCGTCAGGACAAGTTGTTCATCCATGCTGATGTAAGTCCGTCATGAGATACTCCGGAGGGACGCGCCTTGCGAGCGAAAATCCGCCCCTCCCGCCGCCCTTCAGGAAGCCGCCCGGTCCTGGCCGGCCGGGGCCGGGCCGATCAGATCCACAATCACGTCCTGCAGCTCCTGGATTCGGTAGGGCTTCATCAAATACCGCATGCGCGCGTTGCCCTCGGCCCAGAGATCCTCCTCGAGCACGTGGCCGCTGAGCAGCAGGATGGGGAGCGCGGGATCGAGTTTGTGGAGGCGGGCAGAGAGGCCGAGGCCGTCGAGGTTGGGCATCAGCACGTCGGTCACCACGAGGCCGATTTCCGCGCCCCGTTTTTCAAAAATCTCCAACGCCTTGGCCCCGTCCTCCGCCTCGATCATCGTGTAACCCGAGGATTCGAGGGCGAGGCGGGCGATGGCGCGGACTTCAGGCTCATCATCCACAAACAGGATGCAGCCGGGTTTGTAGCCCGGCTGTCCGGGGCGGAGCCGCACCACGGTGGCGGGCTTGGCTCCAAAATCATCGGGAAACGGGGAGAGGGAAAAGGACGGTGCACTAGCACTAGGAGACGCAGGCTCGTCCGGAAGAGAAAATCGGGTCGCGAGCCGCCCAATTGCCGCCAAAAGACCTTTTTGCTTAAAGTTTTACGCCTGCAATGTGCAACAGGGGTTAACTGTGCGTTTTGCGAAGACACGACTTCGCCGGCACACGCGCGATGTGGGATTATTCTTCCGGGAGCGCGAAGGCCACGTAGGCGTCGCCTTCTTCGGTGCCCATCTTGCCGCCGCCGGTCGCCGCGATGACGACGTATTGGCGACCGTCGACTTCGTAAACCGAGGGCGGGGCGTAGCCGCCGACCGGGAGCTTGGCCGACCAGAGTTCCGCGCCGGTGTCGGCATCGAAGGCGCGGATCAGCTCGTCTCGTGTGCCCGCGCAGAACACGAGGCCGCCGGCGGTCACTGTGGGGCCGCCGAAGTTCTGCGTGCCGGTTTTCGGAACGCCCTGCTCGGTGAGCTCGGGATATTCGCCGAGCGGCACGCGCCAGAGGATTTTGCCCGTGTTGAGATCGAGGCAGCTGAGCAGACCCCAGGGCGCTTTCGAGCCGGGATAGCCTTCGTCATCCGTGATGAACTTGTAGCCGAGCGCAGCGGAGCGGGTGGCGGCTGGTTGCGGCGCATCAGGAAATCGAGCAGCGCGGCGCGGTCGGTGTCGGGCATGGGCGGTGTGGGCGGCATGCCGTTTCGGCCGTTGGCCATGATGGCGAGGACTTCGTCGTCCTTCATGCGTTTGCGCAGGCCGTAGAGCGTGGGCACCATGCCCATGCCTTCGCGGCGGGGGCCGTGGCAGGCGGCGCAGTACTGCATGTAGACCTGTTCACCGCGGCTCGGGGGGTGTTTCGGGTCGCGCTCGCGTTCATCGAGCGGGAACACGGTCGCGTGAGAGAGCAGATGGTTGGTGCTGACGTAGAGACGGCCGGTGGGCAGATCTACGGCACCGCCGGTCCACTCAGGGCCGCCGCGCGAGCTGTGATAGAGCATGGGGACGCCGAGTGTGGGCGGCTCGTACCAGCCAAAGGTCGCCCGTCTCACCTGACGCATCACGAACTCATGCGCCTCGGGCGTGCGATCGGTGACGTTGTCCAGCCTCACCTCAGGACTGGAGATCGGCTCGGGCAGGATCGGGTCAGGCTGATAGGGCGAGGTCACTTCGCCGGGCAGCGTGGAAGTCGGTGCACGGCGGAGGCGGAACGGGAAAATCGGCTTCCCGGTCACGCGATCGAGCAGGAGCGTGCCGCCTTCCTTGGTGAGGCAGGCGACGACGTCGATGCGACGGCCGTCGCGGGTGATCGTGAGGAGATTGGGCGGCGCGGGGTTGTCGAGATCCCAGAGGTCGTGGCGCACATTTTGGAAATGCCAGAGGCGTTTGCCGGTGCGGGCGTCGAGCGCGATGAGGCAGTTTGAGAAGAGGTTGTCGCCGATGCGGTCCACGCCGATGAAGTCGGGCCGGGCCGCGCCGGCGGCGATGTAGGCGATGCCGCGCGCTTCGTCCAACGCCATGCCGCCCCACGGGTGGGCGCCTTCGCGCGCGCTGCCTTTCCAGGTGTCGGCACCGAATTCATCGCCGATGGGGATGGTGCGGAAACGCCAGACCATCGCGCCGGTTTTCAGGTTGAAGGAGTAAACGTCGCCCCAAAGTCCGGGCACGATGTAGTGGCCCTGCCAGAGGCAGCCGACGGCGGTGCCGCCGGTGGGGAACGGGGTGCGGCCTTTTTCGCCGAAATCCTCGATGGGTTTGCCGGTTTTCGGATCGAGCACGTAGAGCCAGCGGCCGCTGGCGAAGACGATGCGGGCGGACGTGGTGTCGTCACCCGGCCAATACACCAGACCGCGGCGCGCGGGGGCGTCCTCCAGGCCGGGGCGCTCGGGGGTCTCGACCTGGTAGCGCCAGAGCTCGGTGCCTTTGGCCGCATCGAGGGCGACGATGGCGCGGCCGGCGGTGGGGCCGTAGAGCACGCCATCGACGATGATGGGGTTGGCCTGGATGTTGCGCGCGCCGTCTTTGGAGTGGTAGGTCCAGGCTTCCTTCAGCCGGTGGACGTTGCTCTTGTTGATCTGCGTGAGCGCGGAGTAACGCGTCGAGCCGGCGTCGCCGTGGGAGACGGTCCACGTCGTCATCGAGGCGGGATCGGGCAGGCCGTTGGTCGGCGTGAGCTCCTCCGGCGTGGCCGCCGGGATGATTTGATAGAGCGGCAGCGCCTCGCGCGCGGCGCGGTCCTCCACGGCGTCCGAAGGCTGGGCGTGCCCGAGAGCGGGCAGGCAGGCGAGGAGAAGGACGCGCCAGGATCGATCGAGACTGGCGCAGGAGTGGGGCGATGTTTCCAACCGGCTCATGGTGGGTGTGTGGGCTCTGACTAGAGGGAAGGGCCTGCGGTCGGCGCCGTCACGACGGCGACAGCGGCCGGGCCGAGGCGATCTTCGAGTTGTTTCAAATAAAGGCTGCGAGGGGAGACCGGGCCGCGCGGTGATTCGAGATGGGCGTCGCCCATCAGGGGCACGCCTTCATAGCGGATGTTTGCGCGGGAGCGGCGGTTAACCCACTCCAGGATGACGGCGTAGTCGTCGGTGACGCCGAGCGACTGCGCATCGGCCGGACCGGTCCAGCCGATGGCGTAGTTCTGCGCGCCGGGCGGACGCATGACGAGTACGGAGCGGGCCGAACAGTTCCAAAAGACCATGGTCGCGCCCGACCAGCCGTGACCGCTGCCGGAGTCGCCGCGGTTGATCGCCTGGAGATTGGCCTCGCCGCGGACCTGCACGTTGTCCCACAGGCAGCCGACGGAGTAGCGGTGATGCGGTTCGCTGGAGTTGGAGCTGTCATCGGCCTGGCAGTCCACGAAGGCGTTGGGCCCGACCACCCGGGAGGCCAGCACGAAGTCATGGCGGCCGTTGCGCGCGTAGCAGCGCAGGAAAAGCCCGAGCTGGCCGTTGGCGCCGAAGCTGTATTTGCGACCGCCCGTGTGGCGGGAAACCGCATCGATCATCGCGCAATCCTGCACGGTGACGCGCAGGGCGGAGGCGGCGCAGTGGACCGCACCATAGCCGGTGTGCAGCACGGTGACGCGGCGGACCCAGGCGTCGCGCACGCGGTCAAGCATCACTCCCACCCAGGCGTGGTCTTCATCGACGAACTGGCGGATCGGATGGTTTTTCGTCAGCTCATTGGGGCGCTCCTTTTTTTTCCGGTCGTAGTCGGAGACGATGCGGAGCTCTTCGACGCCGACTTCCTCGATGCGGACCTTGTCGTCATAACGCACGAGGGACCCGCCGCCGAAACGAGGGTCGAGTGCCTGCAGAACCGGGGCGTTGATCGTGACGGTCGCGCCGTCGATGGCCGTGATGACACGATGGTGGTGCATGTCATAGCTGCCGGGCTCCCAGTTGCGCAGGTTGGGGTTTTTGTAAGTTTCGGTCAGACGATCCATGCCGAGCTCGGCGAGCCACTCGCGCGTGCTCGGGCGATGCACGATGACGGTGTCGCCCACCTTGAAACGGCTCGCATCCTGGACCTCGAAACGCAGCGCGCCGGCGGCGACTTTGCCGACGACCGGCTGGCGGGTGGCCTCCTCGGGGCGGAAATTTCCCGCGCCGCCGACCTCGATCAGCGAGTGCTGTTCGCGCAGGGTCGCGATCAGGACCGTACCGTCTTCGCCGGGGCCCTCGCCGCGCAGGACCACGCCGCTGGCGGCCAGCTTGAGAGGGCCTTTGACCCGATACTGTCCCCGTTTGAGCAATACGGCACCCCGGAAGCCGTGGGCGTCGCGCGGCAGGGCAGCAACGCGGTCGAGCGCGGCCTGGATGCGCGCCCGGTCGTCCTTGCTTCCGGGCTGGGGCTGAAGCGTGACCTGCACGGCGACATCGGGCAGGAGGACACCGCCGGAGCGATAGCCGACCATGGAGAAGTCAGGGATGGTGCCGCCGCTGTCATCCGGCGCGTAGATTAGGCGGCCGTCCGGCCCGGGATAGACCAGCCGGCTGTGCGTCGGCGCGGCGTCGGCCGGCAGGGGCCCAAAGGTCAGCCAGCGCAGGCCGGCGGGGGCCGCGCTGACCGCGCTGAGCATGCAGCAAAAAGCCGCAGACCATAAGAAATGTAATCTGCGGCTTGGCATAGGGACCTGGAGTGAGGCGGGGGCTCAGCGCGGATTTTCGATTTTAAAGGCGTAGGCGAGGGACTTGGGCGCGTCCGCAGGGAAGTCGATCTCGATGCCTTCGCCGGCGGTGCGCCAGCTCAGCGGAGCGGCGTGGCCGACGAGGTGGATTTTGCTGCCTTCGATCGCGCGGGTCTTGGTGAGGGTGAGTTTGCCCTCGGGGCGGACGAGCGAGATGGCGTAGATGTGTTTGTTGTCCTCGCTGTCGGTGAAGCGGATGTTGTCGCCGTCCATGTAACCTTCGCCGGGAAGGGCGCGGGTCTTGAAGATCGCCTCGCCGTTCACCTTGAGCCACTGGCCGACTTCCTCGAGCTGGGCGATGGCGGTGGGGTGGAACTTGCCATTGGCGTCGGGGCCGATGCCGACCATGAAGTTGCCGCCCTTGGCGACGGAATCGACGAGGTTGTCGATGACCCACTTCGCGCCTTTGTGCGTGGCGGGATCGGGGTCGTAGGAGAAATGCGCGCCGAGAGGATAGATGACCATCCAGGGCATGCTGTTGGCGGAGTTGTCGCTCGGGACGACGCGCTCGGGGGTGTGATA
>JALOTV010000281.1 GCA_025457685.1 Opitutaceae bacterium | reverse complement strand
TCCGGTTTCTGGCGCGGCGCGGACGGTCGCGAGCGCGGCGCCTACTACGTGGAGTGGCGGCGCGGGCAGATGGCGCGCACCGCGCCCTTCCTGCACAACCCCACGATCTGCCTGCCCTACTCGGGCAGCGAACTGGTGGAGGAGCTGGGCGGCTTTGACGTGCGCTGGAGCGGCGGGGCGATCCCGTTTCGCGCCTATGTTTTCCGCTACATGAACCGCGAGATGACGGTGGCCTTCGCCGTCTGGGACACGGCACGCGGGCGTGCGCTCACCCAGGAGGCCGAGGGCGAGTGGTGGCGGAGCCAGTGGCGCGATGTGCGCGAGGCGCGGCGGCACCAGCCGGCGCAGCTCTTGTCCTTCACCGTCGCGGAGCGCGAGGACCTGGACCGCATGGCCGAGGAGATCGCCGCGATGATCCGCGCGGAGTGAGGGCGGGCCGGGCGGTCGGGCAGCGGAGGCTCAGCCGAGCGCGTGGATGCGCACGGCGCGGGTCTTGCCCTTCACGACCACTTCGCCGAGATCGCGTAGCGGAAATTCGGATACGAGGGCGGCGCGGGTGGACTCGCTGAGGATGACGTCGGCCGCGTAGTCTTCGCGACGGGTGAGGGTTTGCAGACGGGCGGCGAGGTTTACGCCGTCGCCGATCACGGAGTAGTTGAGGCGGCGGTGGCTGCCGATGTTTCCCGCCACGACGCGGGCGGTGTTGATGCCCACGCCAAAGCCCAGGGGCGGCCGGCCCTCGGCGGCGAGTTCGCGGTTGAGCCCCGCCAGGGCGGCACGCATGGCGAGGGCGGCCCGCACCGCGCGGTCGGCCGAGTCGGCGGCGGCCACGGGCGCGCCGAAGAGGGCCATGATCTCATCGCCGATGTATTTGTCGATGATGCCGCCGGCCTCCTCCACCGCGGCGCTCATGCGGTCGAGGTAGCGGTTGAGCAGGGTGACGAGCTCGGGCGGGGCGAGGCCTTCCGAGAGGGTGGTGAAGCCCCGCAGGTCGCAGAAGAGCACGGTGACCTCGCGCTCCTCGCCGCCGAGGGCGTGGCCGTCTCGCAGCAGGCGTGCGGCGACCTCGGGCGAGACGTTTTTGTCGAGTAGATCGCGCACGCGATCGCGCTCGGCCAGGCCGGCGCTCATGGCATTGAAGGCGGAGGCGAGTTCGCCCAGCTCGTCGCGGCGGCGCAGGTCGAGGCGCGCGGCGTAGTCGCCGGCGGCGATGCGGCGGGTGTGGGCGGCGAGGGCCTGGACGGGGCGGCTGAGCGAGCGCGCGAAAAGCACGGCCGCGCCGAGGGCGCCGGCGAGGAGCAGACCGCCGGCAAGGAGCAGGCGGGCCTGCAGGCGGCGGGTGGGCGCGAGCCGGGCGTCGAGCGAGGCGAGCACGTGGGCGGACGCGCCGGCGCGGGCGAGGTCGGGCAGATCGATGGCGGCGACGAGGAAGCGTTCCCCGCCGAGGCTCGGCGTGGTGTCGTCGCGCGGACGGGCGGCGAAGGCCTCAGCCAGCGCCGGGGCCAGGGTGGAGCCGAGGACGCGGGGCGGATTTACCCGGCCAAACACGACCTCCAGCCCCGAGCGTTGGCTGAGGTCGGCGGCGAGGTCGGTGTCGATGCGCCGGCCGAGGCCGACCCAGGCCACGAGCTCGGGCGCGAGCAGGGGCACGAGCACGAATTCGTGCAGTTCGTCGTCGAGCCACACGCAGCCCTCGGCGCGGTCGGCTTCGAGCTCGTCGGCGCGGGCGACGAGCGGGGAGAAAAGCCCTTCGGACACGCGGCGGCCATCGCGGCGCACGGCGGCGCGGGTGGCGCCATCGGGCATCACGACGGCGATTGCGTGGGCGTCGGCCCGGAGGAGCAGGCTGCGCAGATTGGACTCGAGGGTGATGGCGTCGGTGTCGGCGAAGGCGCGCTTGAACGCGTAGTCGGCGGCGAGCAGGGAGGCGAAGGCGGCGGCCTGGTCGTTTTGGCGCGCGACGAGCTGGCCAAAGGTGTCGGTCGCGCCCGCGAAGCGCCGCTCGATCTCGGCCACCGCCTCGCGCTCGGCGGAGCGGTTGACCACAAAGAGCATGACGCCGAGCGCCGCCGCCACGAGGCTGACGAACAGAAGCAGGACGCGGAGGCGGAAGCGCATGGAGCGGGGCGGCCGTTTAGCTTATGGATAGGTGGCGTCCGCGCCCGGTTCGCGCCGGGCGGGGTGGCGGTCGCGGCGAAGGGTGAGCGAGACTGCTTCGGTCGCCGCGTCGTCGTCGGTCAGGGTGATCTCTGTGACGAGCGGGGCGGCGAGCCGGAAGTGCCAGATCTCGCGCCGATAGCGGCCGGGCGGAGCGGAGACGCGGGCGACTCCATCGCGCCCGCTGATCGCGAACCACGGGGTATCGAGCACGACGACAAAGGAGCGCATCCAGTCGTGGATGTTGCAGCCCACGGCGACGACGCCCGGCTGGTCCAGCGCGATGGCCGGGGCGGTGGCGCCGCTATGTAGCGGCACCTCGAAACGCTTGGCGGCGGAGAGGGAGTAAACCTGGTGCTGAATCTTGTCCTCGTTGGGGAAACGCACGGCCGTGCCGACGCGCACGGCGGTGACGAGCGGGACGAATTCGCTGTCGCGCTGGGCGATGGTGATTTCGGGCGCCGGTTGCGCGGCGGGCGGGGCGGGTTGGTCGAGCGGGTGGAGCGAGACCACCGCATCGGCCACCGGCCGGCCGCGGGAGTCGGCGAGGGTGAGCGTGTGCTCGGCGGCGCGGAGGGCAGGCAGGGCGAGCAGGCCGGCCAGGAACAGCGCGAGGAGGCGGCGGGGCGACATGCCCGGCACCTTGGCGATTCAGCGCCGAAAGGGAATCAAAACGCGGAGCGCGCGCGGGCCTGCTCCAGGATGGCGAGCAGGGCGGCGAAGTCGTGCTCGCGGTCGCGGCTCACGATGATGTGGGAGAAGCGGTGTTTTTCGCGTAGCTCGATCTCGGCGGTCTGCATGCGGTGGGCGATCTCGGCCTCGCTCTCGCCCCTGCCGCCGAGGCGCTGGCGCAGCTCGGGGATGGGCACGTCGATGAAGATGTCGGTGAAGTGGCGGGCGAGCACGGGATTGGCGGCGGCGGCGCGGCGGAAGTTGTCCACTCCCTGCACGTCCACGTTCATGACCAGGCTCCGGCCGGCGGCGAGGGGATCGAGCACGGAGGACGCGAGGGTGCCGTAGCGGTTTTTCTTATGCACCCAGGCCCATTCGAGGAAGGCGTTGTCCGCGACCTTTTGGTCGAACTCGGCGGGGGAGAAAAAGTGGTAGTGCACGCCGTTGACCTCGCCCGGACGCGGGTCGCGGGTGGTGCTGGTGATCACGCGGGTGAAGCCCGGCACCTCGGCGACGAGGCGTTCGCAGAGGGTGGTCTTGCCCGAGCCGGCGGGGCCGGCGAGCACGAGGAGGACGGGGGCGGCGGAGGCGGACATGAGGCGGAAAAAACGGCGGGCGGTGTCAGTAGGTGAAGGCCACGCCGACGAGGAGCAGGCCGTAGGCGACAAAGGCGGAGCCGACGCGGCGGGAGCGGCCGGGCACGCGCTGCACCCACTGGATGGCGTCGCGCAGGCGGTAGGGCTGGGCGCCCAGCACGAGGGCGGCGGTGAGCGCGGCGTAAACCGCCGAGACCATGAAGAGACGGGAGGGGATCTCGTAGAGCGTGTAGGCCGAGTCGAGGAGCGGGCCGGCGGCGAGGAGGATGAGGGCGGCCAGGCCGCGCACGGCGAGAAACTCGGCGACGTAGAAAAAGGCGAGCACGGCCACGACCGCGAAGCCGATGAAAAGCTGGGTGCGGAACTGGCCGAAATCGGCCGGCGAGAGCACGGCCACGCGGGACAAAAACCACACGGCCGCGCCGCCGAAAAAGACATACGACGCGGTGGCCGAGCGCGGGAAATCGCGCAGCAGGGAGCGCACGATCGAGGTGTCGGCGACGAGGGCGGCGCCCAACAGCAGGAGAGTCAGGCCGACAAGGAGGGTGGCGAGGAAGAGGGACATGGAGGGCGGGAAGGGTTTTTAGCGCGGACGGGCGCTCAGACCTCGGCCAACACGAGTTCGCCGTAGAGCGTGCTCACGCTGGCGCGGGTGATCTTGAGCGGGACGAGCTGGCCGACGAGGCGCGGGCTGGCGTCGAAG
>JALOTV010000280.1 GCA_025457685.1 Opitutaceae bacterium | reverse complement strand
CCGCGAGGCCTATGTGCAGATCCGCTCGGCCGGCATCGGAGAATCGGCGCTCGAGACGATGCTCCAGCCCATTTTCGACCGCCACGGCGACGCCCTGAACATCGCTTTCTGCGCGCACCAAGGGCAGGTGGACTGCCGCCTGAGCTCACCCGGCGGCCAGCTCTCACTCGCCCAGATCGACGAGATCGCGCCACCGATCTGGCCGGGGCCTGTAAGTTTTTCTCCGGCGGCGTCGTCTGCTATGACAACGAGGCCAAGATGCAGCTGCTCGATGTGCCGGAGTGCCTGCTCGCGCAGCATGGCGCGGCGAGCGCCGAAAATGCCGTCGCGATGGCCACCGGCGCGGCGGAGCGCCTCGGCGCTGACTACGCGCTGGCGGTCACCGGCTACAGCGGACCGTGCGAAGGCCCGGCCGCGAATCCCGTGGGTGATCTTTACATCGGCCTTTATTCGCCCTGCGGCGTGTGGTCGAAAAAGCTCAGCATTCCCGGGCCGCGCGCGACGGTGAAAGTCCGTGCGGTCAATGCCGCGCTGGACTGGCTGCGCCGGGAACTCGTCCGCACCAGTCGTGGCGCGACGTGCCGCCCCCGGAGTTCGGCGCAGGCCTGAGCGTGCCTGCGGGCGGCTGCGGGCGCTGGTTATCGGGCGCTCGTCATGGTTTTTTCGCGTGGTTCGATGTCTGCTGGGCGCCGCGCCGGCGCTCGCGTTGCGCGGCGTGCAGGTCGGAGGGGGAAAGTTTTTCCGGATCGATCGCTTCCCAGGCGATGCCGGTGGCGAGTTGTTCGGCGGACGGCGGTTTCGCGCTCAGGCCCACGAAGTTCATGGTCGATGGACCCCAGCCGACGGGCGGCAGCTCAAAAGGAGCGTCGGAGCGGATGTTCCAGAAGGTCGCCCAGCCGGCGGACTCGCGACCGAGGCTGAAGCCGCCGCCGCTCATCCAGATGCGCCGGCCGTCGCCGACATGGATGTCCGAAAAGAGATTTTCGTAAGGCGTGTCCTTGTGGTGGTCGAAGGACAAGGCCGGCCCGCGTCCCTGGGAGTACACCGTGCCGGCGGCATTTTCCACCGACAGGTCGTGCAGGAAGATGGTCTGAAGATCGAAGCGCGTGATGAGGTTGTCCTGCGCATCCTTGCATTGCACGCCGTGATGGCCTGTGGCGCCTGCGCTCCGCCCTTCTGCGATCGGGCGCTCGGGCGAGGCGGTGAAGAGCAGGTCTGAGAGGGTGTTGTGAGTGCCTACGACGGTGATGCCGAGATCTGCGTTGTGGATGTGGACATCGCGCACCCAGCAGTCATGCACGCGGAGCAGTTCGAGGGCGTTGGCCCCGTTTTCCCTGAAATGGCCCCGGTAGCGCGTGCCGGGAAATTCGAAGCCCAGTTTTTCCACACCGCTGCCCTCCACAGTGGGCTCGAATTTGCGGATTTCGGGCTTCCACTCGGGCCGTGTTTCAAAGCGGAGCGGCCGGTCAAAGGTCACGCGTCCGTCCTGCACGTCCACGATTCGCAGCACCATTTTGGTGTCCAGTTGCTTGCCTCGGCGGATGTCGCCCGGGTCGCCGTTGTACAGATACGTCTTCAGGCTGTGATCGGGGGTTTCCTGGACGACGACGAGCACCCGCTGGCCTCTGGCAAGGCCCTCGGTGCGGGCGACCGCCACGGAGCGATCACCCCGGCGGGCTGTCTCGGTGATGGGCGTGATGGGCGTGGCCCTGAAGTCGCCCTTGAGCGTCAAAAACGCGCCGCCAAAAGAGTAGCCGCTGGTGGGCCGGCCCTCGCTGTTGGTGCGTGCCCGCGGATGGATTTCGTCCAGTCCTTTGGGAAAAACCAGGACGCTGGTGGCGGGATTTTCGCCGCGCAGCACGAGTCCGCTTTTTTCAATCCTCACATAATCGGTGATCACGTAGCGGCCCGCAGGCACGAGGATGGCGCCCTGTGCGGTGGCCCGGATCGCGGCGTTAAATGCCGCCGTGTCGTCGGCGACGCCGTCGCCCACCGCACCGAAGTCCTTCACGCTGGCGGTCACGGGCAGATGGGGCGGCTCTTTTTCGCCGAAGGCATGGCCCGCATGGGAAAAATCCGGCAGACGGCCGCCCTCCTGCCAGAGCTCCCCGCGTTCGCCCCAGAACTGGGAATAGGTCGGCGACGCGCCGAGTGGGGCGCTCAGCAGCAAGGGGAGGCCAGCGAGTTGGAAAAAGGATCGGGTGGAGAAAGTCATGCCCATGGCTATCGGCACAAACTCGGCCGCCCGCCTCGTGTGTTTTTTTTTGAGGCGGCCACGCCGGCCTGCGGTTGGGCTCAAGCCTGGCGGCGGCGGTGCCGATGATGGGGGAGTCCATGTCAGCCATCGCCCTCACTGCGGATAAGTTTGCCGCCGCCGCCGAGCGTCTGCCAACGGCGCCACAGATTTTTTCGCGTCTGAATGCGGCGATGAAAAACCCCGACATCAGCGTGGAGGAGATCGTGTCGGTCGTGCAGCTCGACGCGGCCTTGAGCGCGCGCGTCCTGCGCCTCAGCAACAGCGCCCAATACGGAGGCTGCGGAAACATCAACAACCTCGGCGAGGCCATCAACCGCACGGGCTTTCAGGAGGTTTACCGGCTCGTGGGGGCGGCCATGTCCTCGCAGCTCTACATCACCGGACTGCCCGTTTACGGCGTGGGCGGGGACGAGCTTTGGGGAAACTCCCTCACCTGCGCCATCGCTCTGGAGCACCTTTCCGATGCCGCGGGCGAAGATCGACGCGTCGGCTACACGCTGGGGCTGCTCCGTTCGGTGGGCCGGCTCCTGTTGCAACGGCTCGCCTCCAGCGCGCTCGTGCCGCCGCTGAGCGGACGAAAAGCCACGGCGGCGCTGGTCGGTGCGTGGGAGCGGGAAACCTTCGGCGTCACCAGTGCGGAAGCCGCCGAGCGGCTGTTTTCGCTCTGGCGTTTTCCCGAGCGCCTGGCCGAACCGATCCATTTCCAATTCAAGCCGCTCTCCGCGCCGCAGCGTGTGCGCTTCGCCGCACTGCTTCATCTCGCCGGCTACATCGCCGACAGGCTCGGCCACAGTCTGCCGATCGAGAATGAGGCGTGGACGCGCGACGAAGATGTGCTGCTCATGGCGGGCCTGGAGCCCGAGACCTTCGAGGTGTGCCTGGAAAAAATCCAGGCCAGCGCGAAGCAGATGAACTCCCTGATGCGCGCCGCCTGACGCGCGTCGGATCGCCGTCCGCTCAGCCGAGCAGATTGCGCAGCGCCGTGAGGTATTTCTCCTGCGTGCCGCGGATGACCTCGGCGGGCAGGGCGGGCGCGGGCGGCTTTTGATCCCACTTGATCGCGAGCAGGTGATCGCGCACGAACTGCTTGTCGTAGCTCGGCGGCGATTGATCGGGGCGATACTGATCGGCCGGCCAGTAGCGGGACGAATCGGGCGTGAGCACCTCGTCGATCAGGACAAGGTTCCCGGCGGCGTCGGTGCCGAACTCGAATTTCGTGTCGGCCAGGATCATGCCGGCGGCGCGGGCGCGGTCATGGCCGAGTTGATACAAGGCGAGGCTGGCCGACTTCACCCGTTCGTAGAGCGCCGCGCCCACGGCGGCGGCGGCCTGGGCGTCGTTGATGGGCTCGTCGTGCTGGCCCTTGGGAGCCTTGGTGGTGGGCGTGAAAAGCGGTGTCGGCAGTTTGTCCGCCTGTTTCAGGCCGGCGGGAAGGCGATGCCCGCAGACCTCGCCGGTCTTCTGGTAGGAGGCCCAGCCGCTGCCGGCCAGATAGCCACGGACGACACACTCGATGGTGAGCGGCTTCAATTTGCGCACGACCATGCTGCGCAGCTGGAGATCGCGGTCGCTGATGCCCCGGCGGGCAAATTCGCCGGCCTGATCGGGCAGAAGATGATTGGGGAGGATGCCTGTGCTTTGTGCGAACCACCACAGGCTCATTTGATTCAGTATGATGCCCTTGCCCGGAATGCCATCGGGCAGGATCACGTCGAAAGCGGAAAGCCGGTCGGTCGCGACCAGCAGCAGCGCATCGCCCAGGTCGAAGATCTCGCGGACCTTGCCTGAGGCGATCCGGGGGAAGGGGAGCGCGTTGATCGTGGTGACGGCACGGGCGGGCAGGGAGGCGGAGAGGGCGGCGAAGGTCATGAAGGAGTCGTGTTTCTCCCAAAATGGCCTGAGGCGGCGAGGACGTTTTTGCAGACGCGCGGTCGCGCGCCGCCTCTTGGCGAAATCCCTCGAAAATAACGCTTGCGCGAACGGGAGGGGGACCTACGTTTTCGCCCCTTTCGTTCTTTGCGTCCCCATCGTCTAGCCCGGTTAGGACACTACCCTTTCACGGTAAGAACCGGGGTTCGAATCCCCGTGGGGACGCCA
>JALOTV010000041.1 GCA_025457685.1 Opitutaceae bacterium | reverse complement strand
GACGAGCAAGGTGTCGGCGGTGGCGGAGAGTCGAAAGGCCTCCCAGTGGCCGGCGAGGGCGGGGTCGAGTTGCACGACGACGCGCGGACCGGAGTCGGATGGTAGCGGCGTATCCAGAATTTGGGGACGGATGCCTGTGACCCTCTCCACATCGGCGGCGAAGTCGGCGGCGGCGATACGGACGACGGAAGCCGCGTCGGGCGGGAGGACGATGGTCGCGGCGGAGGAGGCGGTCGCGAGCGGGAAGGCGGGCAAGGCCAAATCGTGGGCGTCGAGCAGGTGAAGCGGCCCCGTTGAAGGCCGGGCGGCGGAAAGTAGCGCGCAAAAAACAAAAACAGCAGAAGTGGGGCGGAGCATCGGGGTGGGGGCGACGGACCTACACCCTAGGGGCTGACGAAGCTCGTGGGGAGTCCGGCGCGGGCGCGGTGAACTCTGACAGTTCGATGGGGCTTGGGACGCGCTGGGGACGCGGCGGCTCAGTTTATGCGAAACTAGCCGAGCCAGTTTTCTTAGATGGAGCTGGGGGCGCCCTAGCCGGCATGGTCTCGGTAATGCGGCCTCCCCGAATGTATGTATCCACTGAAAAATAACTAAGATGCTTCTGTTTGCACCGAGCGAGTCGCCGCAACCCTCGCTTGAATTACCAACCGGACTTCAGCTTTATGCGCATCGCCTCATCTGGCGATGCATGAGCAACCAAGACCTGATCAACTTCATCTGGCAGATCGCCGATTTGCTCCGCGGCCCCTATCGCCCGCCGCAATACGAGCGCGTCATGCTGCCGCTGGTCGTGCTCCGGCGCTTTGATTGCGTGCTCGCCGACACCAAGAAAAAAGTCCTCGCCGAATACGAGCGGCGCAAGGCCGGTAAGATCTCCGAGGAGGCGCTGGACACGCTGCTCAATCGCGCCGCCGGCCCGGGTTTTCGTTTCCACAACCGCTCCCCCTTCGATTTCCACCTGCTCAAGTCCGACCCGGACCACATCGACCAGCACCTTCAGCAATACATCAACGGCTTCTCCGCCAACGTCCGCCGCATCTTCGATTTCTTCGGCTTCAGCGCCGAGATCGAGCAGATGCGCGAGGCCAACATCCTCTATCTCGTCATCTCCAAGTTCTGCGACGTCGATCTTCACCCGGACAAAATCGACAACATCCAGATGGGACTTGTTTTCTAGGATCTCATCCGCCGCTTCAACGAGCAGGCCAACGAGACCGCCGGCGACCACTTCACCCCGCGCGAGGTTATCGAGCTGATGGTGCATCTCCTGTTTTATCAGGACGACGCGCTGCTCTCCAAGCCGGGCACCATCCGCAAGCTCCTCGACCCGACTTGCGGCACGGGCGGCATGCTCGCTGTCGCCCAGGAGTATCTGCGCAACCACCACGAGCAGGCCGCCCTCTACGTTTACGGGCAGGACTACAACAAGCGTTCTTACGCCGTCGCCTACTCCGACCTCCTCATCAAGGGCCACGAAAACAGCCGCGTCGAATATGGCGACACCCTCCTGCCCGACGAGGACCGTTTCAAGGACCACCGTTTCGACTACTTCCTCGCCAACCCTCCCTTTGGCGTGGACTGGAAAAAGCAGCAGAAGGAGGTGAAGGCCGAGCACGACAAGCAGGGCTTCGCCGGCCGTTTCGGCGCCGGCCTACCGCGTGTCAACGACGGCTCGCTCCTATTCCTTCAGCATATGATCGCCAAGTTCGAGCCGGTGCAGCCGGGCGAACAAAAACACGGCTCGCGCCTCGCCATCGTCTTCAACGGCTCCCCGCTCTTCACCGGCGGCGCCGGCTCCGGCGAGAGCGATATCCGCAAATGGATCATCGAGAACGACTGGCTCGAAGCCATCGTCGCCCTGCCCGAGCAGATGTTCTACAACACCGGCATCGGCACCTACGTCTGGCTGGTCACCAACCGCAAGGCCCCCGCCCGACGCGGCAAGATCCAGCTCATCGACGCCCGCGCCCGCTGGACGCCCATGCGCCGCAGTCTCGGCCAGAAACGCCGCCAGATCGGCGACGACGATATCGCCGCCATCGTGCGCGAATACGGCGACCTCGACGCCTCCGCGACCTCGCGCGTCTTCGCCAACGCCGACTTCGGCTACCGCCGCGTCACCGTCGAGCGCCCGCTGCGCCTCCGCTTCCGGATCGATACCGAGCGCAAGGCCCGCTTCCTCGAGGGCTGGCCGCACCTGCTCGACGACGTGCAGGCCATCGACAAATCCCTGGGCCGCGACGCCCGCCTCGATTGGAACGAGGTCGAGGCGCAGATTAAAAAACTCCTGCGCTCGCTCGACTCCTCCTGGCGTGCTCCCGATTGGAAAGCCTTCCGCGAGGTCTTCACCGACACCGATCCCGCCGCCGCCCCCGTCATCGCCAAAAGCGGCCCTCTCCGCGAAAACGGCCACCCCGCCTCGCCCGACGAGACCGACCGCATTTACGGCCACTTCCTCGATCCCGCCGGCAAGGCGAAGAAGATTTTCCAATACGAGCCCGACTCCAAACTTCGCGATTTTGAAAATATCCCGCTGACCGAGGACGTGGTCGCCTACTTCAAGCGCGAAGTCCTGCCCCACGTGCCCGACGCCTGGATCGACGACGAGAAGACCAAGGTCGGCTACGAGATTAACTTCAACCGCCACTTTTACCGCTACACGCCGCCGCGCCCGCTCGCCGAGATCGACGCCGACCTGAAGGCCGCCGAGGCCGAGATTCTCCGCCTGCTCGGCGACGTCACCCACGCCGCGCCCGCCTCGTCTCCATGAAGCCCGTCGATCTCCTCCAGCAGCTCAACGCGCTCGACGAGCACCCGCGCATCGAGGCCAAGGCCGGCTCCGACATCGGCAAGTCCATGCTGGAAACCGTCTGCGCCTTCGCCAACGAGCCCGGCCTCGACGGCGGCTGGTTGCTGCTCGGCGTCACCCAAGACCAGCAGGCCTTTTGGAAACAATACGAGGTCGTCGGCGTGGACGATCCCGACAAGATCCAGGCCGACCTCGCCTCGCAGTGCGCCCAGGTCTTCAACATCCCGGTGCGGCCTCAGTGCGAGGTCGCCGAGATCCGCGGCCGCCGGGTGATCGCCGTGCGCGTGCCCGAGGCCCCCGCCTCGGCCAAGCCCGTGTATTTCGCCGCCCGCGGTTTGCCCGCCGGCGCGTTTCGCCGCATCGGCTCGTCCGACGTCCGCTGCACCGAGGAAGACCTCGCCGTCTTCTACGCTGATCGTCCCGGCCAGTCGCTTGACCTTGGCGTTCTGCCCGACGGCGAGCTCGACGAGATCGACCGCAGCGTCCTAGCCGATTACCGCCGTCTCCGCGCCGAGGCCAATCCCGCCGACGAATCCCTCGCCTAGGGCGACGAGGATCTTTTGCGCGCCCTGCGCTGCGCCGGCCGCGACGCGCGCGGGGTGCTTCGGCCCACCGCCGCCGGCGTCCTGCTCTTCGGCACCACGCTAGGCCTCCGCCGTCACTTCCCCATGATGCGCGTGGACTACATCCGCGTGCCCGGCCGCCAGTGGGTCGAGGACCCTTCCACCCGCTTCGAGACGCTCGAGCTGCGCGCCCCGCTCGTGCGCCTCGTCACCCGCGCGCTCGCCGCCATCCTCGACGACCTGCCCAAGGCCTTTTCCCTGCCGGCCGACGGCGTGCAGCGCCGCGACGTGCCCCGCATCCCCGCCCGCGTGCTCCGCGAGGCGGTGGTCAACGCCGTCATGCACCGCAGCTACCGCGTGCACGGGCCGGTGCGGCTCATCCGCTACTCCAACCGCCTCGAAATCCGCAACCCCGGCTACTCGCTCGTGGCCGAGGAGCGCTGGGGCGAGCCCGGCTCGGTGAGCCGCAACCCCCACATCGCCGCCGTCCTCCACGAGCTGAACTACGCCGAGACCAAGGGCTCGGGCATCCGCGTGATGCGCGCCCTCATGCGCGAGGCCGGCCTCACCCCGCCCACCTTCGAGTCCGACCGCCAGAAGAACCTCTTCGTCGCCACTTTCCTCTTTCACCACTTCCTCGGCCCCGAGGACTGGACCTGGCTGCGCTCGCTCGCCGTCGAGGACCTGACCGACGAGGAGGCCCGCGCCCTCGTTTACATGCGCGAGACCTTCTCCTTGGACAACGCGGCCTACCGCGACCTGAACCAGGTGGACGCGCTCAACGCCAGCCAGCACCTGCGCCGCCTCCGCGATCACGGCCTCTTCGAGCAACGCGGCCGCGGCTCCGCCACCTTCTACATCCCCACGCCCCGGTTTATCGCCACTTTGGACGAACCCGTGCTGGAGGCCCCCGCCTTATCCGGTAAGCCCGTCGCCTTATCCGGTAACCTGCCGCCCTGATCCGGTAACCCCCCCGCCTGCTCCGGTAACCCCCCGCCCGTATCCGGTAAGTCCGCCGCGACCGCCGCCATGCCCGAGGCCTTGGCGGACGCCTTGGTAAACCTCGGTAAACGCGCATCCCGTCCGGACATGGAAAACCTCGTGGTGCGGCTCTGCGCGTGGCGCGCGCTCAACGCCGACCAGCTCGCGACCTACCTGCAACGCACCCGCAAGCACACCCTGGACGGCCTGATCACCCCGCTTCTGCGCTCTGGTCGTCTCGCCATGACCCTCCCCGACCAACCCAATCACCCGCAGCAAACCTACCGGGCGACGGAGGGGGCGGAATGAAAGCGGCCGATTGGCTGGATGATTTGCCGAAAGGCTGGCGCGGGCTGCGGCTAAAGCGCGTCGTGTCGCTCTCCGGCCAGCGCGAGGTGGAACCCGCGCCCGATGAGTATTACGTCGGCATGGAAAACATCGAGTCATGGACGGGCCGCTTGCTCGAAAGGGGCGCTTCCACGCCTGACCCGGATGAGGAGCCCGAAAGCAAAAGCACCTCGAACCGGTTTTCACCCGGCAACGTTCTCTTCGGAAAGCTCCGGCCCTATCTCGCGAAAGTCTGGTTGGCGGACCGTGCGGGCATTTGTTCGACCGAGCTTCTGGTGTTCCAGGGCCGTGACAGGGTGTATGCGCCGTTTCTCGCGCATGTGCTGCGCACGCATGAGTTCATCGATGCGGTGGATGGAACGACGTTCGGGTCGCGCATGCCCCAGGCGGATTGGGCGTCGATTGGCGACATTCAGATCCCCCTTCCGCCGCTCGACCAGCAACGCACCATCGCCGACCACCTCGACCGCGAAACCCGCCGCATCGACGACCTGATCGCCGCCAAGCTGCGCTGGCTCGATGGCTTATCTGAGAAGCGAAAGGCGCTTATCTTGCTTGCAGTCGGCTATGGGATAACGGACAGCCTTTCTCGGCCGCATGAAGCACCCGCGCACTGGACTCGAATGGCGTTAAAGTATGCCTGTAGTGGAATCCGAACGGGCGGAACACCAACTCCCGAATACATGGACGCTGATGACGACAAAGACGTCCTTTGGTTTACTCCGGGTGATTTTAACGACGGGCTTTTGTTGGCCGACTCGACACGTAAATTGAGTCAAGAATCCATAGCAGACGAGCAGGCTCCGCTATACCCGCCGCATACGGTTTATGTTGTCGGTATCGGCGCGACCTTGGGGAAGGTTGGTTATTGCTCCGTGGCCGCGTCCGCAAACCAGCAGGTCAATGCCTTGCTGCCCGCTCCCAACACTGATTCCACATTTTTGGCGTATCGCTTATCGGTTGCCGGCGATTGGATGCAGGCTCTCGCGAACAGCGCTACGCTGCCGATCCTTAATCAGCAGCGAATGGGAGAAATGGAGATCTCGCTCCCGCCCCTCGCCGAGCAACGTGCCATCGTCGCGCATATCGGGGCCGAGACGACGAAGCTCGACTCCCTGCGCGCGGCGACGGAGCGCAGCCTTGCCCTCCTGCGCGAACGCCGCGCCGCCCTCGTCGCCGAGGCGGTGACGGGCCGCTTGGCGGGTGTGGTATAGTCCCCGGCCCTCATGTCCTCCTCCGTTCCAGCCTACGTCACGCCCGCCTTGCTCGTTTGGGCAAGGGAAGAGGCGGGCTTTGGCCTCGCGGAGGCGGCGCGGCGTCTGAAACAACCGGAGGCCCGGCTCGCGGCTTGGGAAGGCGGCGAGGAGCAGCCCTCGCTTCGACAAGCCGAGACGATGGCCAAGCTCTACCAGCGCGCGCTCAGCGTGTTTTCGCTGCCCGCGCCGCCTAAGCTGCCGCCCTTGGCGGCGGAGTATCGGCGCCTCCCCGGCGTGAAGCCGGGCGCGGAGCCTCCCGAGCTGAGATTGGCGGTGCGTCGTCTCGTGCAACGGCGTCGGCTGGCCCTGCACCTGTTTGCGGAGCTGGGCGACGAGCCGCCGGATTTCACGCTTCGGGTGCATCTCGCCGAGCCGGAGGAAAAGGCCGCCGTCCGGGTGCGCGCGGCGCTGGATGTCCCGCTTGAGGCCCAGTTCGAATGGTCGAGCGAATATGTCGCCTTCCGCGCGTGGCGTGCGGCGGTGGAGCGGCTCGGCGTGCTCGTGAACCAGTTTCCCGGCAAGGGCGTCGCCGAGGTGCGCGGCACCTCCGTGCTGCATTTCCCTCTGCCGGTCGTGGGCGTGAACTCGAAAGAGATCCCGCTCTCCAAGCCCTTCACGCTGCTGCACGAGCTGGTCCACCTCGCGCTCGCGGCGGCGGAGGAGGAATCTCCGGCGGCTACGGAAGCCGGGGCGCGCACCGAACAGGACTGGCTCGAGGTGGAGCGGTTTTGCGAAGGTGTCGCCGGCGCGATTCTGCTGCCCGCCGCGGCGCTGGAGGACGATCGCGACGTATCGGCGCAGCGGCGCGCCGGCCAATGGACGATCGAGGCCATGCGGCGGATCTCGCGGCGTTACAAGGTCACGCCGAGCGCCGCGGTGACGCGTCTCTGGCGCTTGCGGCTTATGCCTTCCGCCGCCTACGGCGCATGGAAAGAATCGTGGGGCGCCTATCGCAAGGCTCACCCGGATCGGCCCGGCATGGCGATCACGTCGCCGGCGGAAAAGGCGGTGACGCGCAACGGGCCGCTTTTCACCTCCTTGGTGCTGGGCGCCTTGACCGGCGACCGCATCACCTCGGTGGACGCCTCGCATTATCTCGATGTCGGGTATGCGCACGTCGAGAAGCTGCGCGGCAGCTGGATCGAGCGTCCCGGTTCCCTTGCCGGGGTAACCGGCTGAGCGCCCAGCCATGTATTCCATCGACACCAACATCTTCCTCGACTGGTCGATACGCCGCTACCCGGAGGACGTGTTTCCGGCCGTGAAGGTGGAAGTGGAAAAGCTCATCGCGGCCGGCCGCTGGAAAGCGGTCGAACGGGTGAAGGACGAAATCGAGCATGTCGGCTCTCCTGCGCTCAAAGCGTGGGCGAAAGTGCGCCGTGACCAATTTGTCCGGCACGATGCGGCGATCATGAAAGAGGCAGCGGCCATCACGCATGCCTTCCGGGATTGATCGACCCTTACGCGCAGCATGACGAGGCGGACCGCTACGTCATCGCTTTCGCTCGCTTGAACGGGTTGACCGTAGTCACCCACGAGACGCCTGCCCGCACGAAAAAGAACCCGCCGCGCACCCACTACATTCCCGACGTCTGCCGGTCCTTGGGCGTGCCATGCATCGACCTTGTGCAGTTGATGCGCGCGGAGCGCTGGAAATTCTAATGCAGCCGTCCATCCGTTCCGAAGCCGCGTTCGAGACCGCCATTGAGACGAGTTTGCTCGGCGGCGGCTACGTCGCCTTGTCCGAGGCGGGTTACGATGCGGAGCAGGCGTTTTGGCCGGCGGAGGTGCTGGCCTTTATCGAGGCTACCCAACCCAAGGAGTGGGCGAAGCTCTCCGCGTTGCACGGGGCCAAGACGGGCGAGCAGGTCGTTGCCGATCTGCGCAAGTGGCTCGACGCGCATGGCATGCTCGCGACGCTGCGGCACGGTTTCAAATGCTACGGGCGCACGTTGCGCGTGGCGTTTTTCAAGGCCGCGCACGGGCTCAATCCCGAGCTCGAGGCGCGCTACGCCGCCAATCGCGCGGGCCTCACCCGCCAGCTGCATTACGGCGTGCGCCACCGCAACTCGCTCGACGTCGTCCTAAGCGTCAACGGCCTGCCGGTCGCCACCTTGGAGCTCAAGAACCCGCTCACCGGCCAGACGTTGGTGCACGCCCAGGCGCAATACCGGCGCGACCGCGACCCGCGCGAGCTGTTGTTCGAATTCAAGAAGCGCACGCTGGTCCATTTCGCGGTGGACACCGAGGCGGTCGCGATGACCACGCGGCTGGCGGGCGCGGCCACGGTTTTCCTGCCATTCAATCGCGGACAGGGCGGCGGCGCGGGCAATCCGCCGGATGTGCGGGGCCGCAGCTACCGCACCGCCTACCTGTGGGAGGAGACGCTCGCGCGCGACAGTCTGCTCGATCTGCTCGCGCGCTTCGTTCACCTACAGGTCGAGACCAAGACCACCGAGGACGGGCGCAAGGTGAAGAAGGAGTCGCTGGTGTTTCCCCGCTACCACCAGCTTCAGGCGGTGCGGTCGTTGGTTGAGGCGGCGCGGCGCGAGGGGCCGGGGCACAACTACCTCGTCGAGCACTCGGCGGGTAGTGGGAAAAGCAATACCATCGGCTGGCTGGCGCATCGGCTCTCGTCGTTGCACGACGCGGAGGAGCGGCGTGTTTACGACAGCGTGATCGTGGTGACCGACCGGCGCGTGCTCGACCAGCAGTTGCAGGACACGATCTACCAGTTCGAGCACCGCCAGGGCGTTGTGCGGAAGATCGACGAGGATTCGCGCCAGCTCGCCGAGGCGCTCGAAAGCCGCGTGCCGATCATCATCACCACGCTGCAAAAATTTCCCTTCGTCTCGAAGCAGCTGGAGAAGCTGGCGGAGGAGCGCGGCGAGCAGGGCACGGGCGTGCTGGCGACGCGCCGTTGCGCGGTGATCGTGGACGAGGCGCACAGCTCGCAGTCGGGCGAGTCGGCCACCGAGCTGAAGGAGGTGCTCGGCGGCGAGGCGCTGCGCGACGAGGCGAAAAAACTCGCGGCGGAGGACGGCGCGGAGGGTTACGACGAGCTTTTCCGCAGCATGGCCAAACGCGGACGCCAGGCGAACCTGAGTTTCTACGCCTTCACCGCCACGCCGAAGCACAAGACGCTGGCGGTCTTTGGTCGCGAGGGCGCGCCCTTCCACCGCTACACCATGCGGCAGGCGATCGAGGAGGGGTTTATCATGGACGTGCTCCGCCACTACACGTCCTACGCGACCTACTTCAAGTTGCTCAAAGCCTGCGCCGACGATCCCAACGTGGAGCGCAAGAAGGCGGCCCGGGCGCTGGCGCGTTTCCTCAAGCTGCACCCGCACAACATCGCGCAAAAAACCGAGGTGATGGTGGAGCACTTCAACGCGGTGAGCCGGCACAAGATCGGCGGGCGGGCCAAGGCCATGGTGGTCACCGGTTCGCGGCTGGAGGCGGTGCGCTACAAGCAGGGCTTCGACCGCTACATCACCGAAAAGGGCTACACCTGGATAAAGACGCTCGTGGCCTTCTCCGGCGAGGTGAAGGACGACCAGTTGCCGGACGTGGTGCACACCGAGGAAGGCCTGAACGGAGGCATCAAGGAGAAGGAGTTGCCCGAGCGTTTCGGCGGCGGCGAATACCAGGTGCTGCTGGTGGCGGAAAAATACCAGACGGGCTTCGACCAGCCGCTCTTGCACACGATGTATGTCGATAAGCGCTTGGCCGGCATCCAGGCGGTGCAGACCTTGTCGCGGCTCAACCGCATCCATCCGCTGAAGGAGGATACGTTCATCCTGGATTTCGTGAACGACCGGCAGGACATCCAGGAGGCCTTCAAACAATACTACGAAGGCGCGGAGATGGGCGACGAGGTGGAGCCGGCGCGCATGTATGAGCTGAAGGCGGAGCTGGACGCGTCGGGCATCTACCTGCCCGAGGAGGAGGCGCGCTTCTGCGAGGTGTATTTCAAGCCCAAGGCGAGGCAGAGCGCGGGCGATCACCAGCTCATCAACGCGGCGCTCGATCCGGCGGTGGAGCGCTTCAAGGCGGCGGCGCAGGCCAACGCGGAGGAGGCGGAGCTCTGGCGCGGCAAGCTCACGGCGTTTCGCGATCTCTACGCCTTCCTTTCGCAGATCATCCCGTATCAGGACAGCGACCTGGAACGACTCTACACCTACGCGCGGCACCTGTTGACCAAGCTGCCGAAACGCTCGACCGGCTCGGCCTACCTCTTCGACGACGAGGTGAAGCTGGAGTATTACCGTCTGCAGAAAATCAGCGAAGGCTCGATCAGCCTGAGCGACGGCAAGGCGAAGCCTCTGGACGGGCCGTCCGAGGTGGGCAGCGGGGCGGTGCGCGAGGAGGCGGTGCCCTTGTCGCGTTTGATCGACATCGTAAACGACCACTTCGGCACGGATTTCAACGAGGCCGACCAGCTGTTCTTCGATCAGATCATCGAGGCGGCGGCGGGCGAGGAGAGCCTGAAGCAGGCGGCGGCGGCGAACCCGGCGGACAAATTCCGGTTGGTTTTCGGCAACGTGCTCGAGACGCTCTTCGTCGAGCGCATGGAGCAAAACGAGGAAATGTTCGGTCGCTACATGAACGATGCCGCGTTTCAAAAGATCGTGGCGGCGTGGTTGTCGGATCAGACCTACCTCAAATTAAAGCGTGTTGTGCGGACTTAAAATTAAAGGAGCGGTTTGGTGTTGGTATGGTATTATCGCCTCGGTCTTCGCTGCAAAGCCTGCCTGGCCCTACCTGGCGAGGGCCATAAAGTTACAGGCATGCGCGTGGAGCACGGGCGAGCCAATCGCCGTATTCAAACTCTTCAAGGCTCTGTGCAAGTCTTGCGGATAAGAAGGAAACCAAGCTGGGCCGGCGTTACCCCGGGTGGCACGGACCAGATGGCCTGTCCCAATATCGTGCGCCTTGGCCGAGCTTGATTACCATTTAACAGAGCACCGGCCTGTTTTGACGATCCCGCCTAGAACAGCCAGGTGGCGCTGATCGAGCCGAAGACCTGCCTGTCGCGCTGGCCCTTGAACTCCTTGGTGTGGAAGGCTCGGGCGTATCGGATATGCAAATACGGGGTGCGATGCTCCACGATGCTAAGGGCTTCGGTGGCGCGAAGGGAGCCTGCCCTGCTCGCGGCAGACTCTTACAGTCCGACGGTCAGGTGAAGCCCCGCGGCTAGCTCTCGGGTTTATTTGCCAGCGCGGCGGGGACGGGAGGCGCCGAGGGCGAGGGCAAGGGCGGCGAGCGCGAGGAGGGTGGCCTGCGCGGCGGGCTCGGGGATGGGGGTGATGATCAGGTCGCCGGATTCGTTGCTGAAGCGGAGGTAGTGATCGTCCACCACCACGCTCCAACCCTGACCGGCGGTGAAGACGACAGGCGCGGGCGGGCCGGCGGTGCCGCCGATGGTGAGCTGCGCGAAGTCGCCGGATTGAGTGACGGGGGCGGTGCGGTTAAAGAAATTGTAGGTGCCGGGCGCGACCGGCACGCCGAAGTGGAGCGAAAGGGTGCCGCCGTAGGTAAGAGCGCCGGCGGTGGTGAGGTTGATGCCGTCGTAGCCTACGCCACGGTCGGGGCCGGCGATTTCCAGGGAGGTGGTGCTGGTGCCGGTGAGGGTGAGGCCGGCGGTGAAGGTGAGGATGCCGGGCGAATTTCCCGGGGTGAGGTCGCCGGAAACGACGGCGGGGCCGGAGACGACTCCGGTGCCGGATAGCGTGGCGCCGGGGGAGAGGGTGAAGGGCGCGGGGCCGAGGGTGGCGAAGGGGCCGAGGCGAATGGTTGAGCCGGCTGCGGTTGTAAGCAGGCCGGTCATGGCGCCGGAGAACTCGACGCCGGCACCGGGCGCGAGGGTAATGTCGGCGTCGAAGTTTTCGCTGAAGCGGGCGGTGGCGATGCTCGGGATGGTGATCGGAGCGCCGGGCATGACCGTGCCGGTGAGACGGAGCGTCCATGAATTCAGGCGGGCCGCGTCAAAGGCGGACGTGTCTGCGAGCAGAAGGGACCAGGTGCCGCTGGCGAGGACCGGGCCGGTGAGGGCGGAGAGGGTTTGGGTGCCGGGGGAGTAGGCGACGGGGGCGGCGTAGGGATCGACGTCGAGGCGGCCGTCCGGGCGGTAGGTGCCGGTGTCGCCGGTGATGGCGTAAACGGAGTCGGATGCGGCGTCGTCGAGGGTGACGAAGAGCTCGTGCAGGGCGCTGCCGAAGGGGTTGAGCGGATCGCGGCCAGGGCGGTTGAGGAGGACGGCGACGCGTTCGTTCTCAAGGGCGGTGCCGTGCGTGAGCGTGGCGTAGAGGTCGCCCAGCCACATGGAGTCGCCCGGGGCGGATGCGAGATCGAGGTCGAGGCTGACGGCGGAGATGCTGGTGAGGCCGGGATGTGTGACAAGCCGGGTGTCGACCAGTTGGCCTGAGTCTGGTATGAGAGCGCCGGAACTGAAGCGGTAGGAAAACTCGATGGCGGCGCGGGCGGTGGGCGCGGCGGCGAGGGCGGCGAGGAGAAGGAGCGAAAGGCGGCGCAGCGAACCGGAGGCGGTTTTCATGGGGTGCGAACGGCGCGGAAAAAGATGCGCGAATTCCAAAGGGCGGCATGGTCGCCGGGGACGACCAGATCGACGGCGAAGGAGCCGGTGAGGCCGGTGGAGGTGGCGGGCAGGGTGAACCAGGGCCCGTCGAGGTCGGAGGTGTATTGCAGGGTGTAGAGCTGGTTGGGCACGCCGATAAAGGCGTAGGTGGCGGAGGTGTTGACCCCGTCGAAGACCGCGGTGCCGACGGAGACGAGCTGGAGGGTGAAGGGGGCCGGCGAGGGAAGGGAGACAGTGACCGTGCCGGTGGCTGTGCCGGTGCCGTCGCTAAGGGTGTAGGTGAAGGTCTCGCTGGTGGCGGCGGGGTCGGGGGTGAAGAAGACGCGGTCGCCGACGAGCGTGGCGGTGTTGCCCGCGCCGGAGTTGACGGCGGTGAGGGAGAAGCCGGTGGTCAGGATGGCGCCGTTGGCGGCGATGCGGTAGTCGTTGGCGAGAAGCAGGGAGACGGGGATTTTGAGCGCGGCGCCGGCGGCTGGTTTGGCGACGGAATCGGCGACGGCGACGGGACCGGTGAGAAAGGCGGAGAGCGGGAAAGAGGGCGCGGGCAGGGTGGCGCCGGACAGGGTGATGACACCATCCAGGGCGCCGGCGGGCGCGGTGGCGGCGAGGCGGAGGTAGAGGGTGAGGCCGGGCGGGGTGGCCTGGGCGGAAGGGATGGTGATGGAGGGGGCGAAGCCGGAGTCGGGAAGGCGGGAGAGTTCGTAGCCGGCGGGGGCGGCGAGGGTGAGATCGCCGTGGACGCCATATATGCGCAGGACGAGGGCGGTGGCGGCGCTTGCGGTGCCGGTGGGCCGGGTGGGGAAGGCGGCGGACGTGGCGCCGCCGGGGCCGGCGAGGAAGACCTCGGGGTTGCCCGTCTGGGCGGCGAAGCCCGGAGCGACGGCATAGGCGGAGGACGCGGAAGAGGCGATCGCGCCGCCGAAGTGGGAGGGCGAGAGGGCGTAGGCGGCGGAGGACGCGGCGGGGCCGTTCGAGCCCAGCCGGCCGGCGGCGAGCGCGTAATCGCCGGCCGACGCGTGGGGCGCGGCGAAGGCGGCGAGCGCGAGGAAGGCGGCGCGGCGCGGAAAGACTGGATCAGCGGGCCGCATCCGACGCGGGCGAGGCGGTCTCCAGTTTTTGGATACGGGCGCGGAGGGCGGCGGACTCCGCGCGGAGTTCGCGGATGGCGGCGAGGGCGGTGATGAGCGCGGGGTAGGTGTCCACCTGCAGGACGGGGGAGCCGTCGGGCAGGCGTTCGCCGCTCTCGGTGACGGCCTCGGGAAAGACCTCGGCGAACTCCTGGGCGACGACGTTGTGGTAGGTGACGTCGGGCAGCTCGGGGTGGCGGGCGAGGTGTTCGGCGGTGTAGCGGAAGGTGACGGGGCGGATGCGGTCGAGGGTGTCGAGCGCGCCGGTGACGGGCGCGATATCCTCCTTGATGCGGCGATCGGAATTGGCGAGCCAGCCGCCGGCGGCGGATTTGGAGGCGTTGCCCGCGACTTCGAGGGCGTTGGTGGCGGGGGCGCGGAGGATGCCGACGCGGCCCTGGAAGGTGTTGTCCTCATCGCGCCGGGCGACGGGCACGGCGACCTGCGCGGCGCGGAGCGCGAGTGTCTGCCGGCCGCGGGAGGCGAGCGCGACGACGTCGGTCAGAGTGGAGGGGATGGAGAGTTGGCCGGAGGAGGCATCGCCCCAGGCGACGACGGTGCCGCCGGAGGTGACGGCGGCGGAGTGGAGTTCGCCGGCGGCAAGCGCGGTGACATTGACCAATCCTGGGGGCACGGTGGCCTGGCCGGCGGAGTCTAGGCCCCAGGCGACGACGGTGCCGTCGGCGCGGAGGGCGAGGGTGTGCTGCGCGCCGGCGGCGAGGGCGGTGACGTTGGCGAGTCCCGGGGGGATGGCGAGCTGGCCCGCGTCGTCGCGGCCCCAGGCGGCAACGGTGCCGTCGGATCTGAGCGCGACGGAGTGGTGGGCGCCGGCGGCGATGGCGATGACGCCGGCGAGGCCAGGGGGAACGGTGGATTGGCCGAAGGTATCGTCGCCCCAAGCGACGACGGTGCCGTCGGCTTTCAAGGCGAGTGAGTGAAGTTCGCCGGCGGCGACGCGGGAGACTCCGTCCAGGCCGGCCGGGACGGTGGCCTGGCCGGCATCGTCGCGACCCCAGGCGATGACGCCGCCGGTGGCGGTGACGGCGAGGCTGTGCTGCATGCCGGCGGCGAGGTGGGCGGCGGGGGAAACGCCACCGGGGACGGTGGCCTGGCCCTCGGTATTGCGGCCCCAAGCGACGACGGAGGCGTCGGAGAGCAGGGCGAGGCCGTGACCGGAGCCGGCGGCGATCTGGCGGACGGGCAGGGGAAAAGAGGGCAGGGTGAGCGTGCCGCCGGAATCAAGGCCCCAGGCGTAGACAGGAACGGAGGGTGC
>JALOTV010000279.1 GCA_025457685.1 Opitutaceae bacterium | reverse complement strand
AAGACCGGGGTGCACGTGGACGATGTGCAGGACGCGATCGAGGACATCGGCCGGCTGGATCCCGCTCCAGGTCGGAAGTTCGCCGACGACAGCAACCGGGTGGTCGTGCCCGACGTGGCGGTGGAAAAGGACGAGGACGAGTGGGTGATCCACCTGAACAACGACTACATCCCGCGTCTCAGGATTTCGAATACATACAAGGAGATGATCGCGCGCGGCGCCCTCACCAAGCAGGAGCGCGACTACCTGCGGGAGCGCATGCGCTCGGGGAAGTTCATCATCAATTCGATCGAGCAGCGGCAGCAGACCATCGAGCGCATCACCCGCGAGATCCTGAAGGTGCAGCGCGATTTTTTCGAGGAGGGCGTGCACAAGTTGCGGCCGCTGACCATGACGCAGATCGCCGACGCGGTCGGGGTGCATGAGACCACGGTCAGCCGCGCGATCGCGAACAAGTATATCCGCACGCCGCACGGCGTGTTTGAGATGAAGTTTTTCTTCACGCCGGGCTACGAGAATTCCACCGGCGAATCGGTCTCCAACAAGAGCGTGAAGGAGATGATTCACGAACTGGTCGATCTGGAGGACAAGGCCAAGCCGCTTAGCGACCAGGAGCTGGTGGCCAAGCTCAAGGACAAGGGCATCAACATCGCCCGTCGCACTGTGGCAAAGTATCGCGAGGAGCTCGGTCTGCTGCCGAGCAACCTGCGTCGCGACTACACGGGCTGAGTTCGGTCGCGGTCTGCGCGCAGGATGGCGCGCAGGGCTGCCGGGCGAAAAGGACTACGCTTTTTTGCTTGGACTCAGAGGATGAGGTCGGGCGGCACGTTGGCCAGGGCGTCCTCGATGGTGGTGAGGCCCATTTTGACCTTCAGCATGGAATCCTGGTGGAGGGTCTTCATGCCGTCCTTCATCGCGATGCGCTTCAACTCGGCGACCTCGGCCTCCTTGTTGATGGCGGCGGTGAGTTCCTCGGAGTTGGTCATGAGTTCGTGGATGCCGACGCGGCCCTTGTAGCCGAGACCGTTGCACGTCGGGCAACCGTGGGGGTTGGCCTTGTAGATTTGTCCGCTCCAGCCGATGGCTTTTTCCAGCAGGGCTTTTTCGCGTCCCTCGGGCTCGTAGGCCACCTTGCAGTTCTTACACACGCGGCGCAGCAGGCGCTGGGCGCACACGCAGACCAGGGAGGCGGAGATATTGAACGGCTCGACGCCCATTTCGCCAATACGTGCAACGGTGCTGGGGGCGTCGTTCGTGTGCAGCGTGGAGACAAGCAAGTGGCCGGTGAGGGCGGCCTCGACCGCGATCTGGGCGGTTTCCTCGTCGCGGATTTCGCCCACGAGAATGACGTCCGGGTCCATGCGGAGGTAGCAGCGCAGGGCGCGGGCAAAGGTGAGCCCGATGGCGCGGCTCATCTGCATCTGATTGATTCCGGGCAGGGTGTATTCGATGGGGTCCTCGGCGGTCTGGATGTTGATGTCGGGGGTGTTGATCTCGCCGAGCGCGGAATAGAGCGTCATGGATTTTCCACTACCGGTGGGGCCGCAGTGGAGGATCATGCCGTAGGGCTGCTGGATGCAGGCGCGGTATTTGGCCAGGTTCTCCTCGGAAAAGCCCAGCGCGGGGAGGGGCAGGGTGGACTTTTGCTTGTCTAGGATGCGCATGACGACCTTCTCGCCGTGGTTCATCGGGCCGGTGGCCACGCGAAGGTCGATATCGATGTTTTTCTTGGTGTATTTCTTAAAAACGATGCGGCCGTCCTGGGGCAGGCGACGCTCGGAAATATCGAGGTTGCACATGATCTTCAGGCGGGAGATCAGCGCGCCGGTGACCTGTTTGGGCAGGCGGAGTTTTTCCTGGCAGATGCCGTCGATGCGATAGCGCACCATGAGGTCTTTTTCCTGCGGCTCGATGTGGATGTCGGAGGCGCCGGAAATGTAGGCATCTTCGATGATGCGATTCGCGAGCTGGATGACGGGAGCAGACTCTTCGTTTTCGTAGTCTTCCGGCCGGACGTCGCCGGCGGTGGCGGAGTCGCCGTAGGCGTCGGTGATGGCTTCCGTGACCGAGCCGAGGTCCACGTCTCCGGGAGCGCCGGCGGCGGTGCTGTCGGATTTGAAGTGTTTTTTGATCAGCGCCTCGATCAATGCGGCGGGCGCCACGCTGATCTCTTCGATGACGAGCTCGGTGGTTTGCTGGAACGACTCGCGTTTGGCGTATTCGAGCGGGTTGCTCATCAGCACGGCCACGTGGTCGCGTTCGAGGCGACGGTAGGGGAACACGCCCTCGCGGCGGATGACGGCGTCGCCCACGATCTGCAGGAGTTGTTCGTCGATTTCGGGGAGCTGCTCGGACGCCGTGATGAGCGGGTGATCGGTCAGGCGGGCGATGAACTTGGCGGTGTCCTCGGGGCCGAGCTGGAACTTGGGATCCAGCATGCGCTGGATGAGGGTGGCGGAGTATTCGGCGACCTCCTGGAGCAGGGCCAGATCACCGTCGGTGAACTCGCCGTGCGTGCCGGCGTTGGGCTCCTTGTTGAGCACCTGGATGGCCCCGATGTTCGTGGCGGCCTTCAAGGGCACGGTGAGCATCGACCGCACGTCGAAACCCGTGGTGGTGGCCATCGAGTTCATGAACGGCGCCTGGCTCTCGGTATTCCGGAAAAAGACGGGTTCACCGGTTTCGATCACCCGGCCCACTACGCCGCGGCCGAGCGGCAGCTTCATCTGCAGAAGTTTTTCGGCGGTGGCTTTCAGCGTCGCCTCGGCGCTTTTGCGTCCGGCCCAAAGGGTGGGGGAGTAGTAAACATGTTTGAAGGCGATCTCGTTTCCCTCGACGAGATAGAAGGTCATGGACTGGGCGCGCAGGGCTTCGACGACCTTGGACGCGGTGAGTTCGATCACGTGGGCGACGTCCTCGCGGCTGGGCTGCGGCTTGGAGATGACCTTGATGAGCAGCGAGCGGCGGAGGGTGTTGACGACAGCGGGCGTGGCCATGGGGCGGGTAGGGTGACGGCGAAGTGTGACGCGCGAGGCTGAGGTTGCGATGCGGGCCGGCGCTCGCAAACACAAAGCCTGTGCAAACATGGCGAACCAAGCTGGCTGGGTTGGTGCGACGCGGGCTGAGCCTGTGCGGCCTTGGCACCGCGCGAGTGGGGGCGGATGCCGCGTCATCTTCAGCCGGGACCGAGCGGGCGCGCTTGGGTCAGGAGGGCGAACGCGCTGCGGAGGCCCACCTGCGCGAAAACGGTCTGAGGATACTGGCGCGCAACTGGCGCAATCCCTCCGATCTACGCGAGGAAATCGACCTTGTGTGCGAAGAGCGCGCGGGCCGGGCGGGCGGGAGCGGCGGAGCGGAAGGGGCGGTCTTGGTTTTCGTCGAGGTAAAGACGCGGGGGGCGGGCTCGCGAGTCGGCGGCTACCAGGCGGTGGATAAGCGCAAAAAGGCGGCGCTCCTGCGGGCGTGCCGCGCTTACTTGGCGCGGATCCGGCCCCCGCCGCGCCACGTGCGCTTCGATATCGTGGAAGTCAGCCACGGCCACACACCCGCCGAGGACGAAGCGGTCCGCGCGATGCGGCTGACACGCGGCACGATGTCGTTTCGTGGCGGCTACCAAGTCTGGCATCACCGCAACGTGCCGCTGTTTCCCGACCGGGCGAATCATCGCCACGGGTGAAGCGTGCGGCGGACACCCGGGGCGGCCAGGCGAGCCCGCACCCCGGCGGGATGACTTTGGCTAATCGGTTTCATGCTGATTATTCAAAGCATTAGCCTTGCCCGAGCACGCAGGCGCTCGCCTAGTCTCGACTTTTTACGTTATGTCCGAAGCCCCCCGTCATCCCTTCCTCCAAGGCCTGAGCAAGCACCGTGGCACTCCGCCCACGGTGATCGTCATTTTCGGCGCTTCCGGCGACCTCACCGCGAGGAAGTTGATCCCGGCGATTTACAACCTCGCCTTCGATCACTTGCTGCCTGCGGACTTTTTCCTGGTGGGCTACGGGCGAAAGGCGATCCCGGACGCCGAGTTTCGCGAAATCGTGTGGAGCCACGTGGAGGCCAACACGACCTACGTCGCCGGCGGCTATGACGAGGCCGAGGCCTTCGTGCGCCTCGCCAAGCACATCGACGGCATCGAGACCAAGCTCGGCCGGGATGTGCAGGTGTTGCTCTACATCTCTACCCCTCCGTCGGTTTTCGCGCCCATCCTGCGTAATCTTGGCGCCTCCGGTCTCGCGTCGCGTCGCCTCGGCACCGCGCTGCACACCAAGGTCATCATCGAAAAACCCTTTGGCAAAGACCTCGAGTCGGCGGTCGCGCTC